>NZ_JBKOTV010000012.1:0-82386 GCF_049738055.1 Streptococcus sp. CL6.22
AAAATTTGTCCTTTCTAGATCTTAGCTTTTCTTCAACCCACTACAGTTGACAAAGAGCCTTTACTATTGATTCTTATGTAAGTTTCCTGTGAACAAGAAAAACAATTATGATAACTTATTCTTCATCCATGCTCAAGACGCTAAGGAAGGCTTCTTGTGGAACTTCTACTGATCCGATAGCTTTCATGCGTTTCTTACCAGCTTTTTGTTTTTCAAGCAGTTTACGCTTACGAGAAACGTCACCACCATAACATTTAGCAAGTACGTTCTTACGAAGGGCCTTGATATCAGTACGAGCGACAATCTTCTGTCCAATAGCTGCTTGAATTGGCACCTCAAATTGTTGGCGAGGGATGATTTTCTTAAGCTTATCAACGATGAGTTTTCCGCGTTCGTAGGCAAAGTCCTTGTGAACGATAAAGCTAAGGGCATCCACCTTGTCTCCATTGAGAAGGATGTCCATTTTGACCAGCTTAGAGGGGCGATACTCTGACAATTCGTAGTCAAAGCTTGCATAACCACGTGTTGAAGACTTAAGCTTATCAAAGAAATCAAAGACGATTTCAGCCAGTGGAATTTGATAGATAACATTGACACGGTTATCATCAATATAGTCCATAGTCACAAAGTCACCACGCTTGCGCTGAGCTAGCTCCATTACAGCTCCTACGAACTCCTGTGGTACCATGATTTGCGCCTTAACATAAGGCTCTTCAATGGTCGCAATCTTGGTAGGATCTGGGAACTCAGATGGGTTAGATACATCCATAGACTCACCGTCGGTCAAGTTAACCTTATAGATAACAGATGGAGCTGTCATGATGAGGTCAATGTTGAACTCACGTTCCAAACGCTCTTGGATAACATCCATATGGAGAAGTCCAAGGAAACCACAACGGAAACCAAATCCAAGTGCCTGAGATGTTTCTGGTTCAAACTGCAGACTAGCATCATTCAGTTGCAATTTTTCAAGCGCTTCACGTAGGTCATTGTACTTGTTTGACTCGATAGGATATAGACCCGCAAAGACCATAGGATTCATTTGTTTGTAACCATGTAATGGCTCAGCCGCAGGATTGGTTGCCAAGGTAACGGTATCACCCACACGAGTGTCCTGAACTGTCTTGATAGATGCAGCGATATATCCAACGTCACCAGTAGCAAGGAAATCACGACCAACTGCCTTGGGTGTAAAGATACCGACTTCCGTAACATCAAAAGTCTTGCCATTGCTCATAAGCTGAATCTTATCGCCAGGTTTAACCACCCCATCCATGACACGCACTTGGAGAATAACCCCACGGTAAGCATCATAAACTGAGTCGAAAATCAAAGCCTTAAGTGGCGCCGTCACATCACCCGTTGGAGCTGGTACTTTTTCTACGATTTGCTCGAGGATTTCTTCGATACCAATACCAGCTTTAGCTGATGCTAAGACTGCTTCGCTGGCATCCAAACCAATGACATCTTCAATCTCCGTACGCACGCGCTCTGGATCAGCTGCTGGTAGGTCAATTTTGTTAATGACTGGCATGATTTCCAAATCATTGTCCAAGGCCAGATAAACGTTGGCAAGGGTTTGGGCCTCAATCCCTTGGGCAGCATCGACGACCAAAATCGCTCCCTCACAGGCAGCTAGCGAACGTGAAACTTCATAGGTGAAGTCTACGTGCCCCGGCGTGTCAATCAAGTGGAAAATATAAGTTTCCCCATCTTTAGCAGTATAATTCAGCTCGATGGCATTCAACTTAATGGTAATCCCACGTTCTCGCTCTAAATCCATGCTATCCAAAAGCTGTGCTTGCATTTCACGGCTTGAAACGGTCTCTGTCTTTTCCAAAATGCGGTCTGCTAGAGTTGATTTCCCGTGGTCAATATGAGCGATAATAGAGAAGTTACGGATCTTCTCCTGTCGTTTTTTCAATTCTTCTAAGTTCATGATTCTCTTCCTTTCAGGGTATCTATTTATTATAAATTGTTTTTGACATTTTGACAAGACCATACCCTGCTAGGAGTACTAATCTTCAGCAACAAAGCCGTCATTTTTGATAAAGTGGTGTTCTGTCATTCCTTGGTCAGTAAAGACAATCCCATGAAGGACACCACCATAAACAGCTCCTCCATCCATTCCAATCTTGCCATCTTCTGTAGTCCAAAGCTCAGCAGTACCACGTTCTTGCTTTAACAAACCATAAATCGGTGTATGACCGAAGACAATGGTTTTTCCAGTATGATTTTCAGCTTCGTGGAATGGTTTTCTAAGCCAGACTTTTTTATAATCTGTGGTTTCATGCCAGTCATCCAAAGTCAAATCAATACCTGCATGAACAAAAATATACTTGTCTGTCTCTACTACAAAAGGCATTTGACGAATAAATTCGACCAAGTCTGCTGCTTCAGTAGCAACACGCTTGGCATCCTCAACTCCATCAACTGGTGCATCCAAGGGACGACCTAGGATAGAGTTAATGGTTGTATCTCCACCATTACGGCGATAGTGATCATAGCTTTCTTCTGGATCATCGAGCCATGTCAAAAACATATACTCGTGGTTTCCTGATAAACAGATAGCCCCTTGATTGTCCACTAAGTCCTTAACCATCACTAGAACACGGCGACTATCTTCACCACGGTCAATCAAATCCCCTAGAAAGAGCAACTGGGTCTGACCATCCCATGTTTTGAGAAGGTCTTCCAGCATCCCAGCTTTTCCGTGAACATCTCCAATTACATAATAGTCTGTCATCTTATTTCTCCCTGTTTCTCAACAATTCTCTGGCTTGCGTCAGGGCTGCTTCCGTCACATCATCACCTGCCAACATCTTGGCAACTTCCTCCACTCGCTCTTCAACCGTCAAAAGACGAACAGTCGAAACCGTTGAATGCTCATTACTAATCTTCTCAATAAAGAATTGATAATCTGCAATCGCAATCACTTGTGGCAAGTGGGAGATAGCTAGAACCTGACCATGTTGGCCAATCTTGTGAATCTTCTGTGCGATGGCTTGAGCTACACGACCTGAAACTCCTGTATCCACCTCATCAAAGACAATGCTGGTCTTGCCTTCTTTACGAGAAAAGGCAGACTTAATAGCTAGCATGAGACGAGATAATTCCCCACCAGATGCAACCTTAACCAAGGGTTTAAAGTCTTCGCCAGGGTTGGTTGAAATGTAAAACTCGACCATTTCATTGCCCTCACGACTGAATTTGCCCTTGCTAAAACGAACCTGAAACTGGGCTTTTTCCATATAAAGATCTTGAAGCTCTTGTTTAATCTCTGCTTCTAGCTGCTGAGCTAAGTCATGACGAGCAGATGCAAGCTGGCCTGCCAAGTCGACAAGATTAACTTCCAATTTCTTGAGTTCGGTTTCCATATCCTCAGATGAAAGGTTATTTCCTGTCAAGAGATTGTATTCTTCCGTAATCTTGGCGAAATAAAGCAAGACATCGTCTACAGTCCCACCATATTTACGCGTAATGGTATGAAGGAGGTCCAAACGATTCTCAACCTGCATAAGACGATTGCCGTCAAAATCAAGGTCCTCAATGATAGCTTCCAGACGTTTGCTAATGTCTTCTAAGACATAGTAGGTCTCAGACAGAGAGCTTGAAATTTCACGGTATTCAGGGTCATACTCTTCGACACTTTCCATGTCATTCATGGCCGAACGAACATTGGCCAGACTTGAAAAGTCTTCATTGTCCAACATGCTGTAGGCATTGGTCAGCGTATCCGCAATATTTTTATGGTTTAGGAGTTTCTCTCGTTCTCGGTTGAGAGCCAAGTCTTCCCCTGCTTGCAAATTAGCCGCCTCAATTTCTGCCATTTGAAATTCCAACATTTCGATACGTGCCTTATGTTCTTGTTGGTTTTTCTTGACTTCCAAAACCTGCTTACGCATTTTACGGTAGGCATCAAAACTCGTCTGATAGGTTTCTTTTAGGTCCCAAAAAGCTGCATCGCCAAATTCATCCAACATTTGAATATGAAGTTGAGGACGCATTAACTCCTCTTGGTCATGCTGACCATGAATATCTACCAGATGTTGCCCAATAGCACGCAAAACAGACAGATTAACCATCTGGCCATTGACACGACTAATACTACGACCATTTTGCAAGATTTCTCGACGGATGATAATTTCATCACCCATTTCCAAACCTTGCTCATCAAAAATTTCCTGTAAAAGGCGGCTATTCTCAACTGAGAAAAGCCCCTCAATCTCTGCCTTTGGCGCACCATGACGAATAACATCTGTCGTCGCACGAGCCCCCAACATCATATTCATGGCATCAATGATAATCGACTTCCCTGCACCCGTTTCACCAGTCAAGACAGTCATCCCCTTTTCAAAATTGAGGGAAATAGCCTCAATAATGGCAAAGTTTTTTATCGAAATTTCAAGTAACATATAGACCTACCAATTTTTTACTTGTTCAAAGATTTCCTCAGCTAGATTTTCACTTCTGGCAATGACTAAAATCGAGCTATCGTCAGCTAAACAGCTAAAAATCTTGTCAGCAAAAGTCTCAATTAACTGAGCTTTTACAAAAGCTGTATTTCCTGGGATAACTTGGAGATTAATCATCTTGTCCATTAATTCAGCTGACTCAATATTGTCTTCAGCCAGTTGCAAACTTTTTACGATTGATTTTGGCAATTCATAGACATAGGTGTTGTCTCTCAAAGGGATTTTGACAATACCTAGTTCTTTGATATCTCGTGATACCGTCGCTTGAGTGGCAGTGATGCCTGCTTCTTTCAAATGTTCTACAATTTCTTCTTGTGTACCGATTTGATAATCTGTCACAAATCGTCTAATTTTTTCAAGTCTCTCTTTTTTATTCATTTTTAAATTGACTATGCGCCCTCTCTACTACTTCTTCAATCTCAGCAAGAACCTGATTGCTTGCTGACTCTTCTTTTTTCAAATACACTAAAAACTCAATATTTCCATGACCGCCTTGGATAGGAGAAAAATCCAATCCAAGGACTGAAAAGCCTTCCTCTACTGCCATAGCTGTTACAGATTCAAGGACATTCTGATGAACTTTAGCATCTCGAATAATTCCATTTTTTCCAATCTGCTCACGTCCTGCCTCAAACTGAGGCTTAACCAGAGCCACAACCTGACCTTGATCTGCCAAGACACGGTGCAAGGCCGGCAAAATCAGACTGAGGGAAATGAAACTTACATCAATACTGGCAAAGCTTGGTTCCTGCTCGAAATCAGTCTTTTCTGCATAGCGGAAATTGAACTGCTCCATGCTGACTACTCTTGGGTCTTGACGTAGTTTCCAAGCCAATTGATTGGTACCGACATCGACTGCAAAGACTAACTCAGCACCATTCTGTAACATGACGTCTGTAAAGCCCCCGGTAGAAGCACCGATATCAATTGTGGTCACCCCATCAACTGACAAATCAAAGACCTGCAAGGCCTTCTCCAATTTCAAGCCACCACGGCTAACATACTTGAGTTTTTCACCCTTGAGTTTCAGCTCGGTGTCATCTGGGATTTTCTCTCCTGGTTTATCAAAACGTTCTCCATTCAGAACTGCTACGACTAGACCAGCCATGACACCGCGCTTGGCCTGTTCTCGCGTTTCAAACAAGCCCTGTTTATAAGCTAGTACATCCACTCTTTCCTTAGCCATTGATTCTCAAACTTTCTACTACTTTTACAATCGATTCTATCTCAAAAGCTACCTGCTGGGCAATTTCTTCTAATTTGGCATTAGCTTGATCCAGAGTTTGGTTACAAAAGGCAATAGCCTCTTCCAAGCCCAACAAAGCAGGATAGGTTGATTTTTCTGCCTGCAAATCCTTTTGTGGTGTCTTACCGATCTCCTCAAAACTAGCTGTCACATCCAGCACATCGTCTCGAACTTGAAAAGCAAGTCCAATCAATTCACCTACAGTTTTAAGTTTTGCCTGCATTTCAGGTGCCAATTCGGCTATAATAGCAGCTGCTTGGAAGGGATAAGCTAATAGTTTTCCAGTCTTATTAGCATGAATAGTCTGGAGTTCTTCCAAAGACAAATGCTGATGTTCACCCTCCATATCCAAAACCTGTCCTGCTACCATGCCCAGACTTCCTGATGCAAGAGATAGGTTGGCTATCAAGTCTACCTTGATCTGACTTGGCAAATCTGCCTGCGCTATCAAGGCATAAGGATCTAGGAACAAAGCATCTCCTGCCAAAATGGCCATTGCTTCTCCAAATTTCTTGTGATTGGTTAACCGCCCTCGACGGTAATCATCATCATCCATAGCTGGAAGATCATCGTGAATCAAACTACCTGTATGAATCATTTCCAAGGCCGCAGCCACCTGCGCATGAGCAGGTTTAATAGCGACCTGCAAGGCTTCCAGAACTTCTAACAAGAGAAAAGGTCGAATACGCTTGCCGCCAGCATGAATGGAATAGAGAACAGACTCTCGCAAACTAGAGGCAAACTGCTGGTCTCCATAAAAATCTTCCAAGGCCGACTCGACAAGAGCTAATTTTTCTTGCTTTTTCATTCAAAATCACTTTCTGTTCCGTCTTCTTGCATAACCTTGACCAAGGTCTTTTCAGCCTTGTCCAGCGTCGCTTGGAGCTCTTTTGACAAAACCATGCCCTTTTGAAAGGCAGCAATCGCATCTTCCAGAGCAATTTCACCATTTTCCAAACTTTGGACAATGGTCTCCAGTTCTGCTAGATTTTCCTCAAATTTCTTTTGTTTTGACATCTTTAACCTCTAATTCTACTTGACCATCCCGCATCAAAAGCGTTACTTGATCTTTTTTCTTCAAACTCTCAACCGAATCCACAACGGACTCTTCTTTTTTGACAATAGCATAACCACGCGCCACAATTCGACTGGTATCCAACATCAGCAAGGCTTCCGAAAGTCGCTTCACTTCAGCAACCTTGGCATCATAAACCAGCGCCATTTGGCTACGGAGAAGCTTGTCCAACTGACCTAGACGGTCTTGATAGCGTTGGATTTTGGTAACGGGTGATAATTGTACCAGTCGATGCGTCCTTGCTTGTACTATCTGTTTGTTATCAGAAATCCGTGTACGTAAACTTTGTTTTAAGCGCAATTGCAGTTGATCCAAGCGTTGCAAATAGCCATCATACAAACGTTCTGGTTGTCTAAAGATAACAGACTGACTGCATTTTTTCAAAGATTCTTGTTTCTTCGATAGGACATTTCGGACTGCTGTTGCCATCCGCTTTTCCTGATTTTGCAAATGAGCTAATAGATCCAACTTGGTCACAGGTGTTGCTAGTTCAGCAGCTGCTGTTGGCGTTGCAGCTCGTCGATCTGCCACAAAATCTGCCAAGGTCACATCCGTCTCATGCCCCACACTAGAAATAACTGGCAAACGAGACTCAAAAATCGCTCGTACCACAATTTCCTCGTTAAAGGCCCAGAGATCCTCAATAGAACCTCCACCACGACCAATAATCAGCAAATCCAAATCGTCTCGTTGATTAGCACGCGCAATATTTCGAGCAATTTCCTCCGCAGAACCATCACCTTGCACCTTGGTCGGATAGAGGAGGATATCGACACCTGAAAATCGCCTGCTGACGGTCGTTATAATATCTCGAATAACGGCTCCACTGCGACTGGTTACTACACCTATTCTCTTAGAAAATTGGGGCAGAGGTTGCTTGAAGCGTTCTTGAAACAGGCCTTCTTCTGCCAATTTTTTCTTGAGTTGTTCAAACTGAATCGCAAGCGCCCCGACCCCATCAGGCTCTGCCTTTTCAATGATGATGGAGTAGCTACCACTAGGTTCATAGACCTGCACACGCCCAATCACATTGATTTTCATCCCTTCTTCCAGGTCGAAGCCTAATTTCTGATAAATCCCAGACCAGATGGTCGCTTGAATAACTGCATGGTCATCTTTTAGGGAGAAATATTGGTGAGTAGGTCGTTTACGAAAGTTGGAAACTTGACCAGTTAAATAGACCCGTTCCAAGTAAGGGTCTTTATCGAATTTCATTTTCAGATACTTGGTCAAAGTTGTTACTGATAAATACTTTTCCATCTCCACCTACTATTCATTTTCTTGCTCTTTCATGGGTATTATTATACCAAAAATATGCCTAAAAATCTCCATTTATGTACCATTATGAGTGAAAAATAAAAAGGAGGCAAGACCTCCACATCTGATTATTTGCTGTTTCGAGCTTCTTCCAAAATCTTTGCAATCTTGGTTGTCAACAGGTCGATAGCCACTGTATTGCTGACTCCTTCAGGAATGACAATATCAGCATAACGCTTGGTTGGTTCGATAAACTGGTGGTACATTGGTTTAACCACACCTAAATACTGGTCAATAACGCTATCAAGACTACGGCCACGTTCTTCCATATCACGCTTGATACGACGAATAATGCGCACATCATCATCTGTATCCACAAAAATCTTGATATCCATCAAATCACGCAGGCGCTTGTCCTCCAAGACCAAAATCCCCTCAACGATAAAGACATCTTGAGGCTCTTGACGATAGGTCTTACTACTTCGTGTATGCTCTGTATAGTCATAAGTCGGGATGTCCACCGGACGCCCTCCCAACAATTCCTTAATCTGCTCAATCATTAAGTCTGTATCAAAGGCAAAAGGATGGTCGTAGTTCGTTTTTACACGCTCTTCAAAGGTCAAATGAGACTGATCCTTGTAGTATGAATCATGCTCAATCATGGAAATCTTTTCATCAGGAAAATGCGATAAAATGGCTCTTGAAACACTGGTCTTACCTCCACCAGAACCACCTGTCACTCCGATAATGATTGGTCTATTTTGCATGCTATCCTCCGTTTTTTTATCCGTGGTCTATTCTATCACATTTTTTGCAAAATTTATAGTCTGATTTGGATGGTCTAGTGGAAACAATTCCATCCCCACACTCCAGTTAGACTAGCTAAAAACCTTCCTTGGCTTGTAGAGATTGTCCCGTTTTTCTAGAATGGCTAGCAATTTATCATCTTCAAAGGCAGCTAATTCTTGTTCTGTTTGTTCGAGCTCTATAAAACGACCAAAGCGTACTTCTGTAGCCTCTTCTTGAGTTAGGAAAACTTTGACAAGGTCGCCTGTCCCAATCTCTAAAGGATGGAGAAAGTCCAGTTGACCAGCCTCTACTTTTTCAGCAATTTCTTCCAAGGTAAGAGCATCTTCTAGCTGTAAACCAGCTGCACTAGTTCGAGTCAGATGAGACATATGGGCCGCATAGCCAAGTTTTTCTCCCAAGTCAACCGATAAGGTACGAATATAGGTTCCCTTGCTACATTTTACACGAAAAGTGAATCGTGCGAGGTGATCCTCATAAGAAATCGGACTTGTTCGTTCAAATTGATAAATAGTCACCTGACGTTCTGGGCGCTCTACTTCCTGTCCAGCACGCGCATACTCATAGAGCTTGCGACCATTGACCTTAACAGCAGAATACATAGGCGGAATCTGGGTAATAGGCCCAGTCAAGCTCGTAATTACTTCATCAACAAGCTTTTCATCCAAGGGCGATAAAACAGGTGTCTCTGCGACCACTTCCCCACTGGCATCCTCAGTCGTCGTGGAATAACCAAGAGTGATTTCTCCCTCATAGACTTTACCCTCATCCTGCATAAACTCGACCATACGTGTCGCCTTGCCAACCGCAATGGGCAAAACACCCACTACATCCGGATCTAAGGTCCCACCATGACCAATCTTCTTGGTTCCCAAAATCTTACGCAGTTTAAAAACCGCATCATGCGAGGTCATCCCCGCTTCTTTTTTTAAGTTGATAATACCGTTCATGCGTCGCTTTCTAATTTCATTCATGAAATATCTTCTTCAAGAATTGTAATGTAATTATCTTTTGTAACAAAAGATTGTGTAGCTAATCTTCTTGCTTGGTTCATAATTATCCTGTCAAAAACATTTCTTATAAATCGCCCATTTGCATTTTTATTTTCAGGATTGCTACTATGTAATTCTAAATATTTTTTTAATTTTTCTTTTGCAGAATCATGCAAAATGTACTCTTCATTTTTGCAATATGAAAGAAAAATATCAAACATTTGGTCCACAGTATAATCTTCAAACGTAATAAAATAATTAAATCTTGATTTTAACCCAGGATTAGATTCAAAAAATTTTTTCATCAATTCATCATATCCAGCAACAATAACCACCAAATCATCACGATAGTCTTCTAATGCTTTTGTTAACTCAGTTAAACACTCTCGACCATAACTATCACTTTTATCGTTTTCAGTAATACTATATGCTTCATCAATAAACAATACACCACCTTTGGCTTTTTGTATCAATCTCTTCACTTTCGAAGCCGTCTGTCCTTGATATTCTGCTATTAAGTCTGTTCTAGTTGCTTCAATAAAATGACCTTTACTTAGTATTCCTAATGAACGATACATATTCCCAACGATTCTAGCCACAGTAGTTTTACCTGTACCTGGATTACCTAAAAACGCCATATGCATAGTTCTGTTTGTTTTTTTAAGACCGATTTTTTCTCTACTTTGTTGAACTTTATTAAACGCTACTAAATCTTTAATTTCTTTCTTAACATTTTCTAAACCTATTAATGACTTTAAATCATTTGCTAGTTCTTCAAATGATTTATGATTTGTTTCTTTCAAAATTAAATAATTTGTATCAATAACTCTAGAGCCAAGATATTTATACAATAATTCCAATAGACTAGTTTGCTTATCTTTGATTTTTAAGAATGTCTCTTTACTTGTCAAGTTTCCTAATCGTTTTATAAATTCTAACTCAGCATTTTTAATATTATCAACTATATCTTGAAGAATTATTTCTAATTCATAAGTATTATTTGTTAAATCATCCAGTTTTTTCACTTCCGATTTTAACAATTTTAAATAAGTTTCACTAATCATCTACATTCCTTTAAACAATAGAAATAATACTATTATAACAACAGCGACTCCAATAGTATAGAATCCTTTTCTAAGGAAACTAATCTCTTTTTGTTTTTCCTCTAGTTCAGTTTGAAATTTCTCGACAATTAAAGTAAGATTTTTACCTTCCTCTATTAATCGAACATTCATCTTGTTTACATCGTTTTTAAGATTATTTTGTGTTTCTTCAACTTGTAAATGCAAATCGTTAAAACTATTTTCTATTTTCACTAATGATTTTAGCTTCGCTTTTAAACTATCAATTTCAATATGAATTTCACTTTGCTTATCTTCAAGTTGTTCTAACTCTTCTAATTTTTTATGATGTTTCTTCAATACATCAATTAAATCTTTATTCTGTTTAAAAACATCATCTAATAATTTTTTATTACCAGTTTGATATTCTTCTATTTCATGTAATCCCTGTATAGCTTTATTATTTGCCTCTTTTGCTGCAATCAAAGATTTTGAAATACTTTGAATATACTCATCATCCAATATTTGGAAAGTTTCGTAAATAGTATTAAATTCTTGAATAATCTTTTTTATGTGAATATTTTGTTCAATCATTCTATTTTGAACAGCATCAGTAAGAGCGTTTAAATCTTTACCCTTAACATCATATTCCATTCCAATAAAGCCTAACATAGGATCATCTGTTGGAACTGTTGGTAAATCTGACTGTTCAGGGATCTCTTCACTAAAGGCTTTTAGCTCTTGTTTTTTTTCATTAAATCTTTCAGAATTTGCTAAAACTTGAATCTCTAATTCTTCTGACATAACATTCTCCTATAATAAATCGTTTAATGCATTTTGCATTTCTTCAAGTTCACTTTGCTTCTCATCAAAGTAAATTTCATTAGCTAATAATCGCTGTTTGAAATCAATCTTCGAATTAGAAAACTCTTCATCAACATTGCCAAGTAGTTCTCTTAGTTTTTGATGGTTCTTAGCCATCTTACTGAAGATATCATTTCGCTTAACAGCAACATTTTGCTCGGCAACAAAAATTTGAACATCCTGAATTCTTAATAATTCATTTTTCTTGTTAGCTTGTTTCTTTTGATTTTCCTCAATTAACTTTCTGGAAATAAATTGATCAATTCCATTAATAATTATTGCTCCCAAAATTCCGGTTAGTAAACTAGCTAAGAACATCCCTAAAATATTAGCAATTGTTCCTAGAAGTTTTATTTCAAAAGTCATACCTGGTATCTTATTTAAGAACTGTTCAAAATATTCTCCTAAAAACATTGCGCCTACACCTACTAATGCGGATGTAATAATTTTTGAAACATGGGCAATTTTAATTGCAGTAGAATGAGATTCATTCTCAGGGTTTGATAGATAAGAGATACTTTCTCTAATTGAACCAAATAATTGTTTTACCAAATTTGGTAACTTTCTTAGTTTTTCAGCGAAAGCACCAATAATTTCTCCTACGATGCTTCCAACAAAACTGTCTACACCAACATTAATAAAATCTTTGATTTTACCAAAAAATGAATGAAGAGATTTTTTCATTTCCTTAAGAAATGTATCAAAAGATTGTTTTTTTGATTTAAAATATCTCACTAAAGCATTCATAATTTCTTTCAACATTCCAAATAAAGCAGCAACCAACATAGCTTTTATAGCATCTTTACCAGCTTTATTAACCATTTTTACAGGTGCTTTTTTTGCAATATGTTTATTAATAGAGTTATTTGCTCTTTTCTCAGTTTTTAGCATTTTCTCTGAATCAGCCGCTAATTTATCATTTAACCTTTTTTCATTTTCCGCTTTTAAATTTTTCTTTTCTGAATCTGAGATATTTTTCTTATCAATTTTCTCATTGGCTCTTTGAACTTGATTCCTAAGTTTTTTTTCTCTCGCTTCTCTATTCTTTATATAGTCACTATTGGATGTTGCTCCTTTACTTTTATTCAGCGATTCATTAGTTGCTGCAAAATTTTCCTTTTTATTTGCTAAATCAGCAGTTTCAATATCAGCGATTTTTCTCCAATTATTATCAAATATTTTTTTACGAGGAACAACATGATCCAAATTAGCCTTCTCATTTATTTTTAAAGTTTTACCAGTATATTCATCCTTTAAATTATTGGATTTTTGCTTTTCTTTCATAGCTTTATTTGCATCAGTATATCTTTTATCATTCAGTATCTTAGTTCCCTCTTCTTTTGTATAACCATTAGGATGCTTATCATTATACTGCTTAAGAAGAGTATCACTTGTCATATCTAAACCAATTTGATTCGCAAATTGATTCCATATTTCATCTAAAATAGCATCCCCTAATTTATCCGGGGAATTAATTTCTTTACATTCCAATTCCAATTTTTCAAGATTAGAAAACTCAGTTGTAAATTGTTGTTCCAGTAGTTCTTCTAACTCATCGTAGTTTAAATTTTCAGACTCATATACTTCTTCTGCATTCAATACTAATAATTCATTTTCCACTGTTTTCTACTCCCCCTTCAGCGCTTCAAATTTTGCTTTCATTGTTGGATTCTTCCGAGTCAATTTTTTGACGGAAACATCTTCCAGCTTATTGTTAGCTAAGCGAAGTTGGTTTTCAGATGTGGTCAGGAATTTCTTAACCTCTTCCATGCGTTTGATGGCCTTGTCGATTTCATCAATAGCTTTGCCAAAGTTGGTCGAAGCTGAATTATAGTTTTTAGCAAAAGCTAGCTTAAAGGCATCCAAGTCTTCCTCAAAATGCGTAATGTCGATATTTTGCTCGCGAACTAAGGCCAACTCCTGCTTGTATTTTAGGGAATTAAGCGCCGCATTTCGCAAAAGCCCAATCAACTGAATAAAGAATTGAGGACGAACCACATACATCTTTTCGTACTCGTGGCTGACGTCTACAATCCCTGTGTTAAAGTAATCATTATCGGCCTCAAGCATGGTTACCAAAACCGCATATTCACAGTTCTTCTCCCGACGGTCCTTGTCCAATTCCTTGTAAAAATCTGCATTCTTATGCTTCTTCTCTGTTCCATCTGCTTCATTTTTCATCTCAAACATGATAGAAATGATTTCGACTCCATTTTCATCACACTCACGGAAGATAAAGTCCCCCTTAGACCCACGCGCAGAAACCTTGTTATCCTTTTCAAAGTAAGCATTTGGAAAGGCAAAACTGCGGACCTTGTTAAACTCACTCTCTGCATACTGTTCCAGACTTTCCCCGATGGCTTTTGTAGATTGTTGGGCTTTGAAATTCTTATAGAACTCGACCTGTTCACTGGCTGCCTTGAGTTGAGCTTCGTAGTTTTGCTTAACTGAAGCAAGAGAAAGCTCGTTTTCTTTTTCTTGTAAAAGAAGCTGGTTTTTAACCTGATCCCGTTCTTTTTCTAGGTCAGAAAGGGTCTTTTGCAGTTGATTTTCATGCTCCAAACGCAAGGTCGCCAATTGGTTTTCCAAGGCCTGTACTTCCTTGTCCTTAGCCAATAAAGCCTGATGACTTGTCTGTTCAACTTCTTTCTTAGCCAATTCTTTTTCTGTATCAAAGTTTTGGATTTGACTCTGTAATTGCGCAATTTCTTGGTCTTTTTGAGCCAGTTTAGTCTGTTGCTCATTCATGGCCTTTTGCTCAGCCAAGGCCAGTTCCTGCTTCATCCGATCGTGCAATTCCTTATCAAACTCTGTCGTTCTCACTTGGGACAAGAGTTCAGCATACTGACTTTCATTTACTGTAAAGACTTCCCCACAGTTAGGGCATTTGATTTCGTTCATAACATTCCTCTTTCTAGACTTCTTTAACCATTATATCATGCCTAAGGGAAAATCAAAAACAGTGAGTCGAAACCCACTGTTTATCTTCTTTTACTTTAAATTTTTTCCAAGGCCAAGCGCAAGTCTTCAATCAAATCCTCTACATTTTCAAGTCCGATTGACAAACGAATTTGGTTTGGCGTGACACCTGCTGCTTCCAGGTCTTTTTCTGACAATTGACCGTGAGTAGTTGTAGCTGGATGAACAACAAGAGACTTGGCATCTGCTACGTTTGCTAGGTCAGAGAAGATTTCCAAATTATCAATCACCTTGCGGGCTTCTGCCTCCCCACCTTTGACATGGAATGTAAAGATTGAACCCACACCTTTTGGCAAGTATTTCTCAGCCAAGGCATGATAAGGACTATCAGCAAGTTTTGGATAGTTAACTTTTTCTACCTTAGGATGGTTGACAAGGAAATCAACAATTTTCTCTGCATTTTGCACATGACGTTCCACACGAAGAGAAAGTGTTTCAAGTCCTTGTAGCAAGAGGAAAGCATTAAATGGTGACAAGGCTGCACCTGTATCACGGAGCAATTGAACACGAACAGCGATAATAAAGGCAGCCGCACCTACATCACGAGTATAGCTCAAGTTATGATAGCTTTGGTCTTCCTCAACAAATTGAGGGAATTTCCCTGAAGCTGCCCAGTCAAAACGACCGCTATCGACAATCACTCCACCAATAGTCGTACCATGCCCACCGATAAACTTAGTCGCAGAATGAATAGAAATATCTACACCGTGAGAAAAGACATTAATCAAGTAAGGCGTGGCAAAGGTATTATCCGAAACGAGTGGAATCTGGTGTTTATGCGCAATCTCAGCCAATTTTTCCAAGTCAGGAATGTTAATCAAGGGGTTGCCCAAGGTTTCAATCAAGACAAGCTTGGTATTGTCATTGATAGCTGCTTCTACTTCCTCCAAATTATCAACATCGACAAAGGTTGTTGTGATACCATAACGAGGAAGGGTTTCCTTCAAGAGATTGAAGGTTCCACCGTAAATAGTTGAGGCTGCTACTACATGGTCACCAGCGTGGGCAAGTGCCAAAATCGTATAAGTCACTGCGGACATACCTGATGCTGTTGCAAGAGCTCCAACACCACCTTCAAGGGCAGCAATTCTTTCTTCAAAGGCAGCTGTTGTAGGGTTGGTGATACGAGTATAAATGTTCCCTGGTTTTCTCAAGGCAAAAAGATCTGCACCTTCCTGCGTGTCATCAAAAACAAAAGATGTTGTTTGATAAATCGGCACTGCACGAGACTTAGTAGCTGGATCCACAACTTGACCAGCATGCAGTTGCAAAGTTTCAAATTTAAAATCACGAGTCATAAAACGACCTCCAAATAGTTTGATTAAGGATATTGTAGCACCTTAAGTTATAGTTTACAAATATCAGTTTTCTATATTTTGATATAAGAAATAGCTATTACTCAATTTAAAAACGAAAAAAGCACGAATTAATCGTGCTCATTTTCTTAATCTACATAAGTATCTTCGTTTTTATTGAGGAAGGCATATGGAAGACCAACCAAAAGACCTCCACCAATCAAGTTTCCGACGAAGGTTACACCCCAGTGGCGAAGCATATTTCCAAAACCGAAGTTGGCAATTGAGTCAGCAGCAACACTGAATTTTACAATCGCGAAAGAAGCAAAGTTCGCAGCGATGTGCTCATTTGTTAAGAATACAAACATGTAAATCGCTGATAAAACGAGCCATAGTTTAGCGCCGCCATCTTTGACTAAAACAAATGAAAGAATCGCAATATTAACGAAAATATTTGCTAAAATCGCCTCAAGCAAGATTAATTCATTTGAACGGCCTAACTTCATCTCAACAACCCCTGAGATGAAACTATCGTGAGTCAGATGTGCATAAGCTGCTGAGTGGGCAAAACCCCAACCTGCTATCAAAGCCCCGATAAGGTTGAACAAGGTACAGTAAAGTAAAATCTCAGCTGTTTTTCTCCAAGAGATTTTTTTCAAAAAACTACCAGCAGTCAAGAACATCATGTTTGATGTTACCAACTCAGCATTCAAGAAAACAATGTAGGCCAAGCCCCAAGCAAAGACAAAGGGGAAAAGAAAACGTCCACTACCTGGCGCAATTTTATTAATCAAGTCAGCCCCAACTGCACCAGCAGCAGTACTGAAGGTTAAAAATGCACCTGCGAACATAGAACGAATCGCATACTTAAATTTGCTTTGACTATAAAGACTTTCCTTCTTCTTGCAAGCAAATTCAATCTTTGAGATAAATTCTGAAGAAACCATAATAAACTCCTAAAATTTTTTACCTGATAATTATATCACAAACTTTAGAATTAAGGAAACGTTTTCTGTATTTCATAACAGTTTATTTTGAAACGCAATCTATAAAAAATCAGTAAAACCTAAGATTTTACTGATTTTATCTTTAATAGCGTTGTTTATATGGTTGATTGAAAGCTGTTAGAATTTCTTCAGGGGTTTGTGAATAGTCTTTTGTATCTTTCAAATCACCTTTTACGATAATACGCTCTGTCGCATCATAGTCTACACAGGTTACAAGCGTGATTTCATCAACACCACTACGGTCATCAATCTCATCGACGCGATCTGGAGTCACATGCTTCACTTCACGGATTTCATAGGTATAAACTTTATCCTTATCAGTTAGATAAATTTTCATCCCATTTTTAGCACGTGACAGTGGAGAAAAAAGCATTTGACTGGCATTTTCCGCCGTGAAGATGTGATGGCTCGCAAGTGAATAGTTTCCTTTCCCCATCACTTGGTCACGCTTCATTGTACCAGCTCCATAGAAGAGATTGACATTATCGAGCCCCTTAAAAATAGGCAAGTTAATTTCTACCTCAGGAACAGCAATTCCACCGATAACAGGCAATTTTTGCGAATCCCATTGTGAGGATAAGACAGCTTCTGACGAGATAGCTTTTACTGAATCAAAGTCAAAATTTCCTTCTGTATCTTGATTTTCTTCCAATTTTTCTTTTGATACCTGGCTGACTTGGTATTTATTAGTATTCCAAACCATGAACATATCACGAATTTTTGAATTGAAAATCAAAGCAAGTGACAAGAGAATTAAAAATCCTGCCAGGATATTGATTAGTAAATTTTTACGGTTTGTTTTCTTTTTGTTCTTTTTATGAGACATTATGCTTCACCTTCTGTTTCGTTTTCTGCCCCAACTTCTTCTTTTTCTGCCGCTGTAACCGTAGTAAAGGTTACAATTTTAGCATCTTGGTCCAGGCGCATCACTTTAACTCCCATAGTTGAGCGACCTGTTTGTGAAATATTGGCAACGTTGGTTCGAATCATGACACCTGTATCAGTGATAATCATCAAATCCTCATCGCTTTTTACTGTCATAAGACCAGCAAGGGAACCATTCTTTTCAGTAATTTTAGCAGTTTGCATCCCTTTACCACCACGACCTTTTGTTGGATATTCAGTCGCAACGGTGCGCTTACCATATCCTTTTTCAGTGATGATAAGAACCTCGTCCTGGTCTGTAATCACACTAGCACCAACAACTGTGTCCCCATCACGGAGATTAACACCTTTCACCCCCGTAGCGATACGACTCATTCCACGAACGGCTGATTGATTAAAGCGAACTGCATAACCAAACTTGGTACCAATGATAATGTCCGTATCTTCTTCCGTCAACAAGACATTAATCAGTTCATCTTCATCTTTAAGGTTCAGTGCTTTAAGTCCATTTTGACGAATGTTAGCAAATTCCTTAACGCTGGTTCTCTTCACAATACCATGACGAGTTGTGAAGAAGAGATAAGCGTCATCACTGCGTTCAGAATCAACATTGATGATGGTTTGAATACTTTCGCCTTCATCCAATTTCAAAAGATTGACAATCGGCAAGCCCTTAGCAGTACGGCCATACTCAGGAATTTCATAGCCTTTCAGGCGATAGACGCGTCCTTTATTTGTAAAGAAGAGTAGGTGATCATGGGTGCTAGTTGACACTAACTTACGAACAAAATCGTCATCCTTAACTCCCGTACCTTGAACACCACGACCACCACGTTTTTGAGCGGTAAATTCGTCTTGGTCCAGACGTTTGATGTAGCCCTTGTTAGAAAGCGTAATTAAGACATCTGATTCCTCAATCAAGTCCTCATCTTCAAGGCTTAAGACTTCACCGACCATTAATTCAGTACGACGTTGGTCGCCAAACTTACGCTTAACTTCGTCTAATTCATCTTTAATGATTTGAGAAACACGTTCGGGCTTAGCAAGAATATCTGCTAAATCTGCAATCAGAGCCAAGAGGTCATCATACTCAGACTGAATCTTATCGCGTTCCAAACCTGTCAAACGACGAAGACGCATATCAAGAATGGCTTGACTTTGACGTTCAGAAAGCTTAAACTTACTCATCAACTCAGCTTGTGCTTCCGCATCCGTTTCACTAGCACGGATGATGCGAATCACTTCGTCGATATGGTCTAGCGCAATCAAGAGACCTTCTAAAATATGAGCACGCGCTTCTGCTTTTTCCTTATCAAAACGAGTACGACGAACAACCACTTCTTTTTGGTGCTCAATATAAGCATCCAAAATCTGACGAAGAGACAAAATCTTCGGTACGCCATTTTGGATAGCAAGCATATTGAAACCAAAGTTGGTTTGCATCTGGGTCATCTTGAAAAGGTTATTAAGAATAACATTGGCTGAGGCATCGCGCTTGACTTCGATAACAAAGCGAACACCTTCACGGTTTGACTCATCACGTACTGCTGTGATGCCCTCAATGCGTTTTTCCTGAACCAAACGAACAATATGCTCATGCACCTTTGTTTTATTGACCATATAAGGAAATTCTGTTACAACAATACGCTCACGGCCAGTCTTAGTTTCCTCAATTTCAGTACGAGAACGAAGGACAATAGAACCTTTACCTGTTTCGTAGGCCTTATGGATACCTGATTTCCCCATGACAAGAGCACCAGTTGGAAAATCTGGCCCAGGCAGGACTTCCATCAAGTCCTTAGTGGTCACTTCAGGATTGTCCATGACCAACTTCACTGCATCAATGGTTTCACCAAGGTTATGAGGTGGAATATTGGTTGCCATCCCAACAGCAATACCAGTTGCTCCATTAACCAAAAGATTAGGAAAGCGCGCTGGCAAGACCAAGGGTTCACGTTCATTGGCATCATAGTTATCAACGAAGTCAACTGTATTTTTGTTAATATCACGAAGCATCTCCAGAGCAATCTTGCTCATACGTGCCTCAGTGTAACGCTGGGCGGCAGCACCATCACCATCCATGGAACCAAAGTTCCCATGACCATCTACAAGCATGTAACGATAGCTCCACCATTGAGCCATACGGACCATGGCTTCATAGATAGAGGAATCCCCGTGTGGGTGATATTTACCCATGACATCCCCTGTAATACGAGCAGATTTTTTATGAGGTTTGTCTGGAGTAACACCCAGTTCATTCATTCCGTAGAGAATCCGACGGTGGACGGGTTTCAAGCCATCTCGAACATCAGGAAGAGCCCGCGCTACGATAACACTCATAGCGTAGTCAATAAAGCTCGTCTTCATCTCCTTTGTCAGATTGACATTCACTAAATTTCTATCCTGCATTAATAAATGCCTCATTTCACTATTAGTAATTAACTATATTATACCATAATGTCCGCTATATTTCAGGTATCTAAAACCACTAAAACGTTTACATCAAGAACTGAAATGTATATCCGTGACAAAGCTTTTTAAAAGTGATAAAATTGAAATAACTGGGGAAATCCCTGAATAAAATTAAGGAGATGTTTAGAATAATGACTTCAACTAAACAACACAAAAAAGTTATCCTTGTCGGTGATGGTGCTGTAGGTTCTTCTTACGCTTTTGCACTTGTTAACCAAGGAATTGCACAAGAGCTTGGAATTATCGAAATTCCACAATTGCATGAAAAAGCTGTTGGTGACGCGCTTGACCTTAGTCACGCCCTTGCCTTCACTTCACCTAAAAAAATCTATGCAGCTCAATACTCTGACTGTGCAGACGCTGACCTTGTTGTAATCACTGCAGGTGCGCCTCAAAAACCAGGTGAAACTCGTCTTGACCTTGTAGGTAAAAACCTTGCTATCAACAAATCAATTGTAACTCAAGTTGTTGAATCAGGTTTCAAAGGTATCTTCCTTGTTGCTGCTAACCCAGTTGACGTCTTGACTTACTCAACTTGGAAATTCTCTGGATTCCCTAAAGAACGCGTTATCGGTTCAGGTACTTCACTTGACTCAGCTCGTTTCCGTCAAGCACTTGCTGAAAAATTGGATGTTGATGCTCGTTCAGTCCACGCCTACATTATGGGTGAACACGGTGACTCTGAGTTCGCTGTTTGGTCACACGCTAACATCGCTGGTGTAAACCTTGAAGAATTCCTTAAAGACACTCAAAATGTTCAAGAAGCTGAATTGATTGAATTGTTCGAAGGTGTTCGTGATGCAGCTTACACAATCATCAACAAAAAAGGTGCAACATACTACGGTATCGCAGTAGCCCTTGCTCGTATTACTAAAGCAATCCTTGACGATGAAAACGCAGTACTTCCACTTTCAGTATTCCAAGAAGGTCAATACGGAATTAAAAACGTCTTTATCGGTCAACCAGCTGTTGTAGGTGCACATGGTATTGTTCGTCCAGTAAATATCCCATTGAACGACGCAGAAACTCAAAAAATGCAAGCATCTGCAAATGAATTACAAGCTATTATTGACGAAGCATGGAAAAACCCAGAATTCCAAGCTGCTTCTAAAAACTAATTTAGATAGTAATAACTCCTTGAGTCATCAGGGAGTTATTTTTTATCTCTATCTTAACTAAATATTTTATGAAATTTACGTAAAAAACAACATAACTTTAAAAGCTATCATGTCACAGTTCGAGCATAAATCCGAAAAACTACCAATCAGATCTATACACACGTTACAAAAGGCATGGAGCAAGCTGGACTTGATGCACTTGATACCGTCGCATTGAATAGAAAGTAAAAAGTTTTGCCCCATAAGTGCCCCATGAACAAAAAAAGAGCCCATCATACAGGCTAGAAAGCTTGATATGATAGGCTTTTTTTCATTTTGATTAGCGTACTGTACGGATACGCATTGTGTTTGTACGAACAGCTTCTCCAACTGGCACACCAGCTACGATAACGATATCGTCACCAGATTGTACAAGTCCTGCTTCAACTGCTTTACGTTCAGCGATTTCGAACATATCGTCAGTTGATGATGGAGCATCTGTCAACATTGGGATAACACCCCAGTTCAACATCAATCCACGTTCTGTCAATTCGTCGAATGTCAATGCCAAGATGTCAGCATTTGGACGGTATTTAGAAATCAAACGTGCAGTGTGACCTGTCTTAGTAAGAGTTACAACCAATTTGATATCCATTGAGTTAGTAGCATCTTTAACAGCTGAAGCCATTACTTCTGTCTTAGAGTTACGTTCAAATGAATCTGAGTTCAAACGACCGTATTCGTTAAGAAGAGTTTGAGCGTTCTTGTCGATTGTAGCCATTGTAGTTACTGACTCAAGTGGGTATTTACCGTTTGCAGACTCACCTGAAAGCATTGTAGCGTCAGTTCCGTCGATAACAGCGTTAAATACGTCTGATACTTCTGAACGAGTTGCACGTGGTTTTTCAGTCATTGTTTCAAGCATGTTTGTTGCAGTGATAACAACTTTACCTGCAGCATTGACTTTAGTGATAATCATTTTTTGGTAAACTGGAACCATTTCGAATGGTACTTCGATACCCATGTCACCACGAGCGATCATGATACCATCAGCAGCTTCGATGATTTCATCCAAGTTATCGATACCTTGTTGGTTTTCGATTTTAGCGAACAATTGAACATGTCCATTTCCAGTTTCTTCACAGATTGCACGAACTTCGTTCACGTCTTTAGCAGTACGTACGAATGAAATCGCGATGAAGTTGATACCTTGTTCAAGACCGAAGCGAATGTCATCGTTATCGCGTTCAGCAAGTGCTGGGAAAGGAATTTTAGTGTTAGGGATGTTAACACCTTTTTGTTTAGCAATTACGCCATCGTTTTCAACTTCAACTTCAAATTCACGAGTTGCATCATCTTTAGCAACCACACGAAGACCAAGTTTACCATCGTCAACCAAAACTTGACGACCAACTTCAACATCATCATAGATATCAAGAGCACCAGCAACGTTCAATGCAATCACATCACGAGTTGATTTGATTCCCTGTTTAGTTGCAACACGGATTTTCTCACCAGTTTTGTATGAATACTCTTTAGCTTCACCTTCGAACAATTCTGTACGGATTTCTGGTCCTTTTGTATCAAGAAGGAAACCAACTTTTTTACCTGCAAGTTTTTCTGCAAGTTTAACAGTTGCCATACGCTCACCTTGTTCTTGGTGGTCACCGTGTGAGAAGTTGAAACGGAATGTGTTAGCACCAGCTTCAATCAATTTGGCAATGTTTTTAGCTGAAGCTTCAACATCAAGTTTTTCACCCCAGTATCCGTCATCACCAAATTTTTTACCACCACGGATTTCTACCGCAGGTCCCAAAGTTGCAACGATTTTTACACGTTTATTCATGATTTTTGTGACTCCTTTATATATGACCTTTTTGGTCTTATTAACTAAATTATAAATTATGACAAGCTCTTATTCAAGCTAGATAGCTCAAGGTCAGCCTTGTGTGGGTTGTTAACCACAATCTTACCATCTGCAGTAAGGCTAAACAATGCTCCTTCTTCTGCAGTTCCAAGAATTGGGTTTTCAACCATTTTCTCGTTACGGATACCAACCGCAACACCACCGATACCTTCTTTAAGAAGTTTAACAGCATGGGCACCCATACGTGACGCCAAAACACGGTCACGCGCAGTTGGAGAACCACCACGTTGAATATGTCCAAGTTCTGTCACACGAAGGTCGCTTGTATCCCCAGCTTCTTTTAGTTTTTGACCAAATTCAGCTGCAGACATTACACCTTCTGCCAAGACGATGATGTTGTGTTTTTTACCACACTCATAACCACATTTAATGCTTTCTACGATATCTTCAATCTTGAAGCCTTCTTCAGGAATGATGATTTCATCAGCACCAGTTGCGATACCTGCCCAAAGAGCGATATCACCTGCGTTACGTCCCATAACTTCGATAACAAAAGTACGACGGTGACTTGATGACGTATCACGAATCTTATCGATAGCATCCATAGCAGTCGTAACCGCTGTGTCAAAACCGATTGTGAAGTCAGTACCAACGATATCGTTATCGATTGTACCTGGAAGACCGATAGCTGGGAAGCCATGCTCAGTCAAACGCATAGCACCGTGGTAAGATCCGTCACCACCGATAACAACTACACCTTCAATCCCGTGTTTTTTCAATTGCTCAATCCCTTTAAGTTGCCCTTCAAGTTGAGCGAACTCTGGGTAGCGAGCTGAGTGAAGGAAAGTACCACCACGAGAAATGATGTCTCCTACTGAAGCTGCATCTAGGGGATGAATTTCACCGGCAACCATACCAGCATATCCGTCATAGATACCAAACACTTCCATTCCTTCTGAAATTGCTTGACGAACAACTGCACGGATGGCAGCGTTCATACCAGGGGCGTCTCCACCACTAGTCAAAACAGCAATACGTTTCATATTGGTTATGCTCCTTTTTCTTTTAACATTCTTACTGATTATACCACATTTACGTTGAAAATTCTTCTATTTTCCGTAATTTTAGCGATAAATCGTTTTCATAACGATTCCATTCAATTTCGCTTCTAATTCATCAGATTTAGCTACAAAATGATGGGGAGAAACAATTGTTCTCTGTTCCTCTTCATACCTGATAATGACTGGGATTGGGCCTTTATACTGGTCTAAAATACGTGACATTTCTTGATCCGAGTCATAATTTTTTACCTGAATCCAAAAGCGCTCAGCCACTGCTTCTCTTATTTCTTGTGCAATCATTTGCAGACGACCGTCACGTGACTGGACTTTCCCTTTAATATAGTAGAAGGCTCCTTCTCTTACTTCCTGAGCAACCTGTCGATATAAATCTGAAAAGAGGGTAACATCCAATTTTTTCTTACTGTCATCCACCTGTAAGAAAGCCATATTTTCACCTTTTTTGGTACGAATTACTTTTATCTTCTGAACTTCAACCAAGATAATAGCATAGCTATTTTCTGACAAATTACTAATAGGAGTAATCGGATAAATAGCCTTACTTGCAATAGCTTGTAGAGGATGTTTGCTGACGCCTACTCCTAGGAGCTCTTGTTCCATGTAGAATTTTTCTTGCTCCGTCCAGTCCTCCGAATCTTGCCAACTATAGATAGTCTCTCCAAATAAGCTTCCTAATACTTTCACAAATTCAAATAGATTAACTAAATTATTGAATACTTTTTTACGATTTTTTTCAAATGAATCGAAAAGACCAACTTTTACCAAAGGTTCCAGCAAGGGAAGTTTCAAATAATTCTCAGGTAGTTTAGCTAAAAAATCTTCAATATTAGAATAAGGTCTATGTTCAATAATCCAAATAGCCAAATCCTTGCTGAGCCCCTTAATCGATTTCAAACCTAGATAGATAGACTTGTTCGCAATTTTATCGTGATAGGGAATAGTATTAATGGACAATGGGGCTACTTCAAAACCTGCTTCTAAGGCATCTGTTACATAATCACTGTTGGCAGAATTTAACATGACCTGATAAAAAATGGCTGGATAATGTGTTTTAAAATAAGCCAACTGGAAGGCCAAGGCTGAGTAGGCATAGGCGTGAGATCTATTAAATCCATAACCTGCAAACTTCTCCATAACATCAAAAACCTGCTCTGCTTTTTCCGCAGTATGACCAGCTTCTATGGAGCCTTGAATAAAGGAAGCCCTCATCTCATGCATGGCAGTGGCATCCTTTTTACCCATAGCTCGACGCAAAATATCGGCCTTCCCAAGACTAAATCCAGCAAAGCGCTGAGCAACCTGCATAACCTGCTCCTGATAGAGCATAATTCCATAAGTTGGAGCCAAAATATCCTCCAGAGCTGGATCTAGAACAGTCACTTCTTCCTGCCCATGTTTTCTAGCTACAAAATTATTGATATAATCACTAGCACCTGGTCGATTTAGGGAAGTAGTTGCTACTACATCTTCAAAACAGACTGGTTGAACACGCTTAAGTAGCCGAATGGCACCAGGTTGCTCAAATTGAAAGATACCTTTTGTATTGCCAGAAGCAAAAAGAGCTAGCGTTTCTTTATCTTCCAAATCGATTTCTTCAATTTTCAAGTGAATATCTTCTGTTTCAGCAAGCAATTCTTGCATCTTCTGGACAAAGGTCAAATTTCGTAGCCCCAGAAAATCCATTTTCAAAAGTCCACTTGCTTCAACTCCATGAGCATCATACTGTGTCAGTGGAATTTCGTCACCATGCTTTAGAGGGATGTAGTTAGTCAAATCTTGGTCACTGATCACAACACCAGCCGCATGGACAGAGGTTTGTCTTGGATATCCCTCAATCTTGCAGGCAATTTCAAAAGCTTTTTGGTATTCTAACTTACTATTGATTTGCTGACGAAACTGGAGGTTACCCTCATAGGCCGACTTGAGATTATCACGAAAACTGATTTTCTTGGTAATTGCAGATAATTCATACTCTGGAACACCAAAGCGCTTCAAGACATCTCGCAAAGCTTGTTTAGCACCAAAGGTTGAAAAAGTAACGATTTGAGCCGCATGTTTACTGCCGTATTTATTACCAACATATCTGATAAAATCTGGACGATAAATATCTGGGATATCAATATCAATATCAGGCATAGTATAGCGTTCACGATTGAGGAAACGTTCAAAAATCAGATTTTTCTCTACTGGGTCAATCCCTGTAATGTCTAAAGCATAGGAAACCAAGCTACCAACTGCGGAACCTCGTCCCATTCCCATATAATAGCCATTCGAACGTCCAAAACGCAACAAATCCCAGACAACCAAGAAATAATCATCAAAGCCCATATCATGAATAACAGCCAATTCTTGGTCTAGACGGTCTTGATATTCTTTACCAGTTAACCCCTTCTGAGCAAGCCCCAATTCAGCACGTTCTCTCAACTCTTCTACTGCTGGTCTAGCTGGATTAAAGCGAGGCAATTTCAGACTAGTATCCAAGTCATAAGAGATGCCTGAAATAAGCTTTTCTAAATTGTCCAAGGCTTGCGGAAAACGTTCTTGGAATAGTTTCTCTAAAGAACTTGCTGATATAAAAACATCTTGTTTCGAACGCAAAGGGACTTCTCTGAGCGGTAGATTTTCTTTAATCGCTGTTAATACTTGAAGAACTTCTCTATCCTTACTTTCAAATGTATTGACCCGATACAATGGTAAAATAGGATGGTGAAATTCGCTGGCCAGTGTTTCTGGGTAAACCCCTATATAGTAATCACAGCCTAGATTTAACAACTCAAGCTCTTCAAAATAAGGCACAATTACCACAATATCCTCTAGATACTGAGATAGAACTGACCAACTTTTCTCCCCCTGCATCTTGGCTGTTGAAAGCTTCATCAACTGCTGATAGCCCACACTAGATAAAGCTAAAAAGCGCAGATTCACTTCCTGATTATCTACAAACACAGTCATTTCAAGCCCTAGTAAAGGATGAATGCCGTATTTTTTTGTAACCTCTAGAAAGTCAAAAGCACCATAAAGATTATCAATATCCATCATAGCCAAATGAGTGTAGCCATAGTCTTTTGCTACTCTCACATACTTGTCGATTGAAATGACACTCTCCATAAAACTATAGACTGTTTTTGTATCTAGTTGTGCGATCAATTTACACTTCTCCTCTATCGTTCTCACTATATTATACCATTTTCAAAAAGAGAAAGAAAAGAACCTGAGATAGTAAATCTCAAGTTCTTTCTGTATTTGATTGCAAGTCAGCATTTAATATAGAGCAAAATGATTATTCTTCATCTTCTCTTTTCTTACGAGCAATCAATCCAAATCCACTTAGGGCTCCTAGAAGTCCGAGTGCTGCAAGGCTAGCGTGATCTTCTGTACCTGTATTTGGAAGTTCACGTTGACCATCCATGTATTGAGGTGTAGAAGGCGCTGCTGGTTGAGCTAGAGTTGCTGGAGTACCATTATTATTTCCGTTGTTATCTCCATTATCTGCAGGTGTTACAGGTTGTGGAGTTTCTGGTTCTGGTTTTGGCTCAGGTTTTGGTTCCGGCTTAGGCTCTGGTTTAGGAGTTGGAGCTGGAGTTGGACCTGGGTATGGAGTTGGATTTGGTGTAGGATCCTTAGGAATGTAGTTGATTGGTGTATCTTGCGTTGGATCACCAGGTACGTCTGGTACTTCGTATCCTTTCGTTGGATCATTTGGATCAACTGGTTTCAATGGTTGACCTTCTGGGTCTACAGGGATAAATCCTGGTACATAAGGCACTTTAGGTTTATCTGTTCCTGGTTTAGTTGGATCTTTTGGATCGTTTGGATATGGAAGTGGATCTGTTGGTGTTCCTGGGATATTCGGTACCCATGAACCTAACTTATCGTAAATCACTGTTTCATTGATATCCTTGATTGTATCAGGAGTTACTTGTACATCTTTAGTTGATGATTCTAGATCACCAGCTTTAGCGATGTATCCTTTCACAACTGGTACTGGGTAACCGTTGAAGATATTATCGTTACGATCTGTTGTCCATTCACCATATGTGATTTCACCAGTTACTAAGTTAACTTTCGCTTCACGTGTGAACTTGATTGTTTCAACACGAGTTTCAGAAACTTCGTTTCCATTGCGATCTACATACTTGATCGTACGTGTAGCTGATTTCTCAGTTACAAGATCTTTCACAGTATTTGGCCATACTGGGCTGTTTGGATCGTTAGGGAATACTGGTTTACCTGGTTCTGGTGTAGATGGTGTCACAGGTGTTCCATCTGGATTCTTCGGTAAGTTTGGATCAGTTGGATCTATTGGTTTACCTGGTGTAACTGGAATAATTCTTTCAGCTACTGTTACAGTGAAGATTTGATCTACAGATTTATCTTTATCAAATACTCTATCTGTATCTTTAGATGGGAACTCGTTCTTAACGACTCTATAACCAGCTTTTTCAAGTTTTTCAATAGTCTTAGTTACTTCATCAACTTTAGACTTAGTGAAGTTAGCTCCTGAATCACCTTCATCAATTACTGGAGTTGATACTACTTTACCTTTTTCATCTACGAAGTTAGTGATAGCTTTTTGTTTATCAGTTACGTAAGTGATTCGCGTATCAGTTCCTGGATCTGTTGGTACTGGTGGTACTTCATATCCTTTAGTTGGATCGTTTGGATCTACTGGTGTTAATGGAACTAGTGGGTTATCCGGACTAATTGGTTTAGTTGGATCTTTTGGCACCACCGGTGTAGTTCCTGGGATATAAGGCACTTTAGGTTTATCAGTTCCAGGTTTAGTTGGATCTTTTGGATCGTTTGGATACGTAACCGGAGGAACTGGTGTAGAACCTTCTGGTACTTTTGGAATCCATGAACCAAGTTTAGTGTAGACAACTTCGATATTTTCATCTTTAGAGTCTGCAGTTAATCCTGTTGTAGCTGCTACTTCTTTTTGTTTGGCATCTTTCAGGATGTAGCCTTTAACGACTGGTGATTCAACTTTATCGAATGTTGTATCTCCATCTTTAGCTGTCCAGTTACCGTATGTGATTTCACCTGTTACAGAGTTAATCTTAGCTTCACGAGTGAATGTAACTTTATCTGTTACTTTCTTAGCCACTTCCTCACCTTTTTCGTTAACGTATGTGATTGTACGGTTCACGTGACGAGTTGTGTCAATCTTCTTAATTAGATCTTCTGTCCATTTTGGTCCATTAGGGTTGTTTGGATCGATTGGATCACCCGGTTTTGGTTTGTTTGGATCATTTGGATTTTCTGGATCAACTGGTTTAAGTGGCTCAACGTGTGGTTTAACCGTTACTTCGAAGACTTGATCTGCTTTTGTATCTTTATCGTAGTTCTTATCTGTAGCTGTTGTGAATCCGTCAGTTACTAAGTCATATCCAAGTTTCTTCAAGTCTGCAAGTTTATCTGCTGTTGAGTACTTGATTGGCTCTCCAGATTTACCTTCTAGGTTATCTGTATGAAGTACTGTTCCTGTTCCTTCTACCACATAAGTTACTTTCGCTTTTTGAGTATCTTTCTCATAAGTGATTTCAGTATCTTCTGTTGGGTTTTCAGGTGTTGGTGGAACATAACCTTTACTTGGATCGTTTGGATCTACTGGTTTCAGTGGATTTCCATTTGGATCTTTTGGAGTTGTTCCTGGAACATAAGGAATCGGTGTTGTTGGTGTTCCTGGTTTCGTTGGATCTGTTGGATCGTTTGGATATTGAGGTTTATCAATATTTGGAACTTCGAATCCTTCTGGTACTTTTGGTACATATTTACCTAGTGGTGTGTAAACGACATTCACTACTGAATCAGCTGCATCGTGAGCAACATTTTCTACTTTTTCAGCTGCTTTAATATCTGCAGCATATCCTTCGATTACTGGAGATGTTACCTCAGCTAATGTTTGTGGTTCTGTCCAGTCAGAAGTATATGTGATTTCACCTGTTACTTTGTTTAGATCACCTTTACGAGAGTAACGAAGTTTTTGTTCTACAGTTGGACGAGCCTCTTGACCACGTTTATCAGCGTCTACTTTATCAGTATTTGCGTATCTGTAGTTGATTGTACGATTTACTTCATCTAGTAATCCAAGTTGTTCGTAAGTACGTTGTTTTGGATCTCCCGGTACTTTGTCTCCTGGTTTTGGAGTAACATTAGGATTATTTGGATCTAGCGGTTTATCTGGATCGATTGGAGTAATTCCTTCTTTAACGATTACGTAGTAAACTTGGCTAATTCCTTTATCACCTTTATCGTCTTTGTCATCGAATGTACGGTTTTCCTCAGCGTAGAATGCTACACGTTCTGCTGTATAAGCTGGATCAGTTGGTTCAACAACTTCATAACCTTTAGCTTCTAACTCAGCTTTAACGTTATCAACATTTGTTGTCTTGATTGCTTTACCTGTGTCTCCTGCTTCCGCAACTGATACGTGAACTGCAGTTCCATCAGCTTTAATGAAGTGAACTAGAGCTACTTGAGAACCATCCTTAACATACGTGATTGTAGTGTTTTGAGTTGGATCTTCCGGTACTTTTGGTACTTCATATCCTTTCGTTGGATCGTTAGGATCTTTCGGAGTTAATGGTTTACCGTTTGGTCCTACAGGTGTTGTTCCAGGGATGTATGGTACTACTGGAGTTTCAGCAGGTGTCCCTGGTTTTGTAGGATCGTTTGGATCATTTGGATATGGTTTTGGAGTTAAGTCAGTGTTCGCTGGAGGTGTTACTCCTTCAGGAATTACTGGTACATATGAACCAAGTTTACGGTAGATAATTGTTTCTTCACTATCTTTATCTGTAGCTTTAACATTTTCACGAGCTGTAGATTTAGCGGCTGAAGCTACATATCCAGGTTTATCTGGAGTTGTTATAGAATCGATTGTTGTATCGTCACCTTTAGCTTTCCAATCACTAAAGTTAGAGATTGCTCCAGTTACTGGATCTAAGTCAGCTGTACGAGTGAATGTTAATGTTTGGACATTATCAGGGATACCTGCATCTGATCCGTCAGCTAGTTTGTAGTGAACTGTGTGCGTTACTTCTTCGATTAATCCTAATTCTTTGTACGTACGACCTTTTGGATCGTTTGGTACTTTGTCTTCAGGTTTTGGAGTAACAGCTGGAGTATTTGGATCTGCTGGTTTAGAAGGATCTAATGTTACTGGTTTTGTAGTATAAACTACTGTTTCATTAATGTCTTCAGCAGTTGCTGTTACTTCTGATGCTGGTACAGTCACTTTATTTGGAGTGTAATTCTTAATTTCTGGTGAAGTTACTTCTTCAAATGTTTGAGCTGGTGACCAGTCTCCGAATGTAATCTTACCAGTTACTGGGTTAATTGTTGCTGAACGTTTGAACTCTTTCGTTTCTTCTACTGAATCAGCAGCCTTCTTACCGTCTGCATATACATAGTTGATTGTACGTTTAACTTCTTCTTTACGTCCATCTTCTAACTCTTTGATTAACTCTGGAGTCCATTTTGGTCCTGTTGGATTATTTGGATCAATTGGTTTATCTGGAGTTGGTGCTGGATCATTTGGATTTACAGTTACTGGTTTAATCGCTACAAGGACTTTGTATTCTTGGTTAGTCTTAGAGTCTGCATCAAACTTACCATTTTCTGGGTAGTTGTTTTCAACAACTGTATATCCTTTAGCTTTCAGAGCTTCGATTGTAGCTGTTACTTCTGTACCTTTCGTAAATGCTTTTCCTGTATCTCCAGTATCAACGATTGATTGAGCCACTCCACCTTTTTCAGTCTTATCCGTTTCACTGTTTACTTCAATGAAATGAACAACCGCTACTTGAGAACCATCTTTCGTATAAACAATTGTTGTATCCTCAGTTGGATTTGTTGGTGTTGGTGGGTTATAACCTTTCGTTGGATCGTTAGGATCTTTTTGAGTTAATGGTTGTCCATCTGGTCCTACTGGTGTTGTTCCTGGAACATATGGAATCGTTGTTGTTGGTGTTCCTGGTTTTGTAGGGTCATCTGGATTGTTTGGATATTGTGGATTTTCAATTGTCGGAGGAGTGAATCCTTCTGGAACAACTGGTACAAATTTACCTAAATCTTTATAGATAACTTTTTCAATAATATCTTTATCCGTTGCATTAACACCCGTTACATCTTGCTTAGATGACTCAACATCTCCTGTAGCTACGTATCCAGTTTTAACTGGTACTACAGCTTTACCTTCAAGAGTTGTATCGTTATCTTTAGCAGTCCATTCACTATAAGTAATTTCACCTGTAACTCCATTTACTGATGCTGTACGTGTGAAGCTTACTGTAGTTTCATGTTTAGGTTCTGCATCAGTTCCACGTTTAGAAGTATCTGCTACATCATCTGCATAAGTATACGTAATTGTACGTTTTACTTCTTCTGCCAGTTTAAGATCTTTATATTTTGGTCCATTTGGATTTTTTGGATCTACTGGTTTTTCAGGATCGAAGTTTGGATCTTTTGGATCAATTGTAATTTGTTTTGTTTTGTAAACTACAACTTCTTCATAATCAGCAGCATCTGCCGTCACAGTTTTCGCTGGTACGTCACTTACTGTTGGATTACTTACTAATGCTGAAGTGTATCCGTCAATTGTAGGAGTTATTACAGCTTCAAATCCATCAGTTGTCTTAGGTGTCCATGCTCCATATTCAACTTCTCCTGTCACAAGGTTAACTTTAGCTGTTCTAGTAAATTCAAGCGTTTGAACTTTCTTAGCTACAACATCTGTTCCAAGTTTGCCATCTTCTACTGGAGTTGCATTTTCATATACATACTTGATTGTACGTGTTACAGATTCAGTTGTCTTCAAGTCTTTAACAGATTCTGGCCATTTTGGTCCATCTGGTTTTGTTGGATCTACTGGTTGACCTGGTTCTGGTTTCACATAACCTGGAGTTGTTGGATCAGTTGGAATATCTTTAACAATCGGTTTGAATGTTACTGTATACTCTTGGTTTGTTGATGCATCAGCGTCAAATACTTTTTCAGCATCTGTTGATGGATAATCTTTTTCACCTGCATTTACATTAGCTACTTTTTCATATCCACGAGCTAAGATCTTATTGATTGCCGCAGTAACATCCGCATCTTTCGTAAAGGCTTTACCTGTATCTCCTGTATCGACTACTGATGGTTCTAATCCTTTACCAGTTGTATCTACAAATTTCGTTACAGCTACTTGAGAACCATCTTTCGTATAAACGATTGTTGTATCCCCTGTTGGTGTTGTTGGAGCTGGTGGTAAGTATCCTTCTTCTTTATTAGCAGGGTTTTTCGGTGTCAACGGTTGTCCATCTGGTCCTACTGGTGTTGTTCCTGGAACATATGGAATCGTTGTTGTAGTTGTTGGATCACCTGGTTTAGATGGATCATCTGAGTTTGGATATTGTGGATTTTGAATTGTAGGAGGAGTGAATCCTTCTGGTACAACTGGTACATATTTACCTAGTGCTTTATACACTACTTTTTCCGTAATATCTTTATCTTCTGCTTTAACTGATGTTACATCTTTCTTAGATGAATCTACATCGCCTGTCGCTACATAACCTGCTACTTTAGGAAGTTCTGCTTTTCCTTCTAATGTAGTGTCATTATCTTTAGCTTCCCATTCTCCGTATGTGATTTCTCCTGTTACTGGGTTCACTTGAGCTACACGAGTATAGTTCACTTTTGTAGTGAATGGATCAGCTACATTCGTTCCAGCTTTATTGCCATCTTTTTCAGCTTGGTTCAATTCACTTGCTTCTGTTGAGTAAGTGTACGAAATTGTACGTGTTACTTCTTCAGTATTTTTCAATTTCGCAAGTAATTCGTCAGTCCATTTTGGTCCATTTGGATCATTTGGATTAATTGGCTCATCTTTCTTAGGTTCTTTATAACCTGGAGCTTTGGGATCAACAGTGATTAGTTTAGTTTTGTATACTACTACTTCTTCGAAGTCTTTATCTGTAGCCGCAACAGTTTTCTCTGGTACATCAGCTGTTGTTGGAGTTACACCTGCAACTGCCGCTGTGTATTTCTCTAATACTGGAGATGTTACTGCTTCGAATTTTTGGTTCGCTGACCAATCTCCGTATGTGATTTCTCCTGTCGCAACATTAATCTTACCAGGACGAGTAAATTTAAGTGTTTTAACTTTCTTGTCAGCTACACTTGTTAGATTAGATTCTGCTACTGGAGTACCGTCTTCGTATACATACTTAATTGTACGTGTTACTTCTTCTTGTACTTTTACAGCGTTGATTAATGCTTCAGTCCATTTTGGTCCATCTGGATTACTTGGATCGAGTGGTGTTACACCTGGAGTTGGTTTTGGATTATCGTTACTTGCTGGTTTTGTTGGATCAAATGATGGAATATCTACTACTTTAGCTTTGAATTTCACCACATATTCTTGATCAACTGCAGCATCTTTATCGAATTTGTCTGTTGATACAAATCCGTTATTTACAAGTTCGTAACCTTTCTTAGCAAGCTCAGCAATCTTATCAGTTACTGAAGTTGCTGTTGTAGCTGGGTAAGCTGCTTCAGATTTACCTGTTACTGCGATTGGATCTGCAAGACCTGGAGTAATGACTTTATCTGTATTAGTAGGATCTACTTCTACGAATTTAACTACAGCTTTTTGTGCCACTGGAGTATAAAGAACTGTAATCTTGTAGTCATCTGCTTCAGCATCGATTGCTGCAGTCGCTTCTACGGTAGCGTTATCTGGAACATAACCAGTTACTTCTGGAGAGTTAACAAGGTTGAATTTATCATCTTTAGCTTTTTCTGCATCAGATAATGTAATCGCATCGTTAGATGTTCCACCTACTGGAGTCCATGGTCCAAATGTAACGATTGATTTTTGAGCAGCTGTTGCATCTGCTGCAATTGCTTTGTTTGTGATGTGATCGTAGTAAACTGTACGAGCTTTGTATTCTTCTGGAGAATCATATCCACTCTTATCCAATACAGCCTTATAAGTAGCGTATTCTGTTGGATATTCTTTTGCAGCTAATGTGTAATCGATTGTACGGTCACGTTCATAGTGAAGTGTTTCGGTCACTGTTGGTGCTGCTGTTGTTCCACGTTTATCTGCTGGTACATCATCCGTACTTGCATATTTGTACTCGATTGTACGAGTTACTTTTTGAGTGTCTTTAATTTTACGAGTAACTCTCTTGTGACGTAGATAGACATTGAATGCTTGATCTACTTCTTTATCATCATCGAACTTACGTCCACCTTCTACAGCTGTACCTTGAGAGTTATTTGTATAGTCATCTGTTACTAATTCATAACCAAGGTCTTCATATTTCTTGATCGTTTTAGCTGTTGCATAAGGAATCGCTGTATGAGACTTACCTTGTAGTTCTGGAACACCATATGTTGTTTTCGCATCTGCACCTGTTGCAGGAGCTGGATTAGCGTTTTGAACTTCAAGAATACGAGCATCTCCTGTTGCATCTAAGTCGATATACGTTACATTCGCTTTTTGTTTATCAGCTTTGTAAACAACATACATATCGAAGTCATCTTTGTCGTCTGAACGAACTTCTGATACTAATGGTTCATAAGCTCCAACGTCTTTCGTATTATCAGCTACTGGAGTATATAATCCAACAGGTTGTTTACCATTGTGAATGTGTCCCATCTTACCATCAGCATTCGGTGTGAAGTTAGCTGTTACTACTTCAGCAGTGTATCCTTTAACAGTTGGTGAGATAATTTCTTTGAATTTAGAGTTTGCATCACTTGAAGCTGTCCATTTACCAATGATAATTGAACCTTGATTGAACTGTGTTCCTGCTGGGATAGTATCTCCAACTTTATAAACATGGCCAGTTGCATCTGTAACTTGGTTCGCAGTTGTAATCGCAGTATCAGTAGTTCCTGCTTCAGAGAAGATCTTGTATTCACGAGTATAGTCAATCGTTTGTGTACGAGTAACTGGTGTGTTATCGATAGCTACGATTGGATCATTATCTTTATAAGAATCTTGACTTGCTGGATTATCATTATCATTTTCGTATACATAGTGAATTGTACGAGTAATCGATGCTTTTGATTGTGGTTTAACTATTGGAATATATTTCGCTTTACCATAGTCAGTTCCATATTTACTTGTTACAGAATCCCCTGCTACTTTATCGTTATAGTCGATATCAGGTTGTTGTTTTACTACACCTGTACCTGTACCTACGAACTTAGGATGTGGAGTAAATTTAATTTCACCACTATCTTGATTTAATGTGTACGTACCTTCATTTTCGATTACGATTTCTGTATCTGTTACTTTAGTATAGCTACGAGGTACTGTTGTAACTTCTCCAGTTTCAGGATCAATATGAACTGCATCTGGAAGTTTAGAACCCATTAAGTTCTCATACGTTGTTGCTTCGCGAGATCCTTTTGGAACAATATCATTGTTAGCGTTGTATGTTGTTCCGTTTAATGTGACACTCTCACCTTTCGGAACAAGCTGATCCGCTGGAGTCTCTTTCCCTAAAACAGAGAATTTATCAGCCGTAACTTGTGGAATAGTCTCACCATTTTGATATGTTTTCTTCCATGTAGTTATTTGAGCTCCTCCAGTTATCTTAAGTGGAGTAACAAGTTGATCACCTTTTTGAACTTTACTTCCTACTGGAATAACAACATTTGCTCCATTTCTTAAAACTGTTGTCGGCTCTGTAACTGTAGGTTCTGCACCTTCTAAAATTGCTCCTGCAGGTACTGAACCAGTACCATATCGAACATTACTTACAAGTACATCTCCTGTTCCATTAACTGTCACAGCTTCAGTTTCAGCGATTCTTGTATTTGCAGGAATCTTATCAGCCGGTTTGAATGTTGCTGTGTTTCCACTAGGTAATGTTACTTCTGTTTCTTTATCAACTTTTGTATCTTCAGTATATACTTTTCCAGGAATTTCTTTTTTAGTTGCTAAAGTTGGTTTTTTAGTTTTATCTAAAATTGCAAAATTCGCTGTATACTTCGTATCTTCAATCTTATCATTTGTTACTGTTTCAACAGTTGCATAAGCAGGAATGGTTGGATTAGATTTTTGCTCGGCACCTTGTACATCTTCTGTAATTGTGTCTTCACCTACTGGACGTACGTCAATAACAGTTGGAATATAGCTAGTATCCATTGATTTGTAGCCGTTATTTCCATTATTTACATTTTCAAGAACCTTGTCTTTTTCTGCTAGTGTAGTAGATGTTTTAGAAGCTTCGATAGTATCATTTGTTGCTTCCCAACCAGTTGAACTATTGTTATCATCCCATGCACGAACTGCAATACCTTTTGCTGTACCTACATATGCGTCTACCGGTTTAAAGGTTAAAGTAGTTTCATATAGACCATTACCAATAGAAACATTCTTACCGTTACTTGCTGGGTTTACTTTATATGTACCTACTTCATTTCCTGCAGTATCATATTCAGTATATGTGTCAAGTAAGTATTCTGTTTTGTTATTCAATGGATTTGTAATTTTTAGACCTTTACCGAGAACTTTATTGTTCTTATCTTTAACGGTTACATACTCTCCAGTGAATACTGTTGCACCATTACGTTCAACGAAAACTTTACCATTATCACCTTTACGATAGTTTGATGGTAATTCGCTATCTGTTGGTGTGTACGCTTCTTCTGACGCCACTTGTTTATCTGTTAAAACAATTTTCGGTGGTAAGCTTTCATTTTCAATCTGAGCCCATTGTTTATATTTGGAATCTTTGTTTTTACCACTAGCTGTAAACATCGCATTTGTTGGTAACTTAACAGTTTGTTCACGACCTTGGAAGTCACTGGTTTCATGTTTAGTACCGCGTGGCATGTGAATCACATGTGTTTCAAAGTCTTCTACTTCCCCTGATGATGCTACACCTGTTGGTTCTAGAATTTCATCTTTAGTTAACGAAATACGTAAACGCACACCTAAGCTATCTGCTGAAGTATCTAATAATTGAGGTGTATTTTTAAATTTAATATTGTAAGTTCCGTTTTTGTTAACTTCTACAATTTCTGAAGATTCATTAAGATCGAATTTACCATTATTATTAAAATCTACCCAACCACGAACATAGGCTTTGTCATTATTGACACCAAGATTAGCACGAACTCCTTCAAGAACATATTCATTTCCTTGTGCTTGGCGGAGTTTATACTCAGTTGCCACCGCTGGATCAAGTAATTGACTTTCTCCTTCATCGCCAAGAGTACCTTCACCTAAAGCACCAGTTGTATGGTTATAAACCCCACGGATTGGAAGCTTCGTTTGAGGATTTGCCATCTCAATAACATCACCTTGATTCAAAAGCACACGAGTGTTATCAGCTTTTTCAATAACAGCATTTCCATTTGGTAATAATAAGTATTTACCTGTCACACCCTTATCTGTTGTTACAATTGTTTTTCCTGATTCTAATGGTGTTTCTTTATATTTCTCAGATGTGATTAAGTCATCTAGTACCCAGCCACCTGAAGGGTCAGTTTTAGTTGAACGGAAATCTGGATCTCCTTTAACATTACCTAAGTATGGCTGAGTAGCTGTTACCTGAGTTTTCACACCATCTTTAATAACTTCTTTGTTAAAGTCCCCGATAATATGTTGTGCAGAGCCGTAAGATTGTGGAGCGTCTCCACCGTCATAAATCATGAAACCAATTGTTCCTGCTTGCGCACCTGCGGAGTTTAAATACATTGATAATGTTTTAACGTTTTGAGATAGAGCAATTGGTAATGAGTTTTTAGAACCCATAGATGTGTAGTTAGCTCCGAATGTATTTGTTCCATAAGCAGAAGGGTTCCCATTTTCATCTACGTTAACCCAATCTTTTGGATTATACCCTGCTTCTGCAAGACGTCCATCAGCATTAACATCACTTTGTCTACTTGGATAAACTCCTTGAGCAGTTTTTTCATCAATGTCTTTTTGAAGGTTTAACGCCATGAATTGTTCCCATTTCGTTCCATCTGTCTCGAATTGAACAATTTCAGTACGTCCAGCTTCTTCTGCATCCGCAGCAATTACGTTAACATCTACGATACGCCCGTTATAAGTAGCAGAAAGTGCAAATGTTACCCCAACGTTTGATTCATCGCGAGACGATGTAAATGAAGTAAGCATTTCACTTCCATCTGGATTTGTTGTTGGAAGCCCAGCTTTTCTTTAGTATGACCATTGAGTATCTTGAGCTGTTATAAGTACATCCGCTTTTCTTTCGTTACCAATTTTTTTATAAAGATTAGCTGATCCTGATGGTACAGCCTTACCATTCACATTAATATAAGTGAACCCAGTTTCTGACAATTTTGTTGCAGATAACTTTTGAGTTTCAATAGCGTCATTATAAGCTTTTACCGCTGCATGGTAAGCAGCTGCTTTTGAATAGTAGGCATCTGTATTGGCAAATGTTTCTGTTGGGTATTCTGGTAGCGTTAATGCTACACCATTTACGGAAACTGTTGGATTATTAGCCAACGTTGTTTTGTTCTTAGTAGCATTTGCTTTGAATCTTTTGTCTTCAGCCTGTGCTTTTGCTAATTGTTTTTCCGAACCCCAATCACCATAATCACGTACAGCATTCACTGGTCCTGCTGGTGTTTTATTTGGATCAGACTCTACATTTTTCGAACCTAGTTTTATAACTGTGGCTGTTAAAGCATAGCCTTCAACCTTCGTTTTAACATTGAACTTCATACCTTCTTGTAAAGCTTCATAAATTTCATGATCATTTTGAGCTCCACCCGTGTAGTATAAATGTTCGACATATTTTGCAGTTCCTGAATTTAAGAATTTATCATCAGTCGTTAAGCCTTTTGAACCATCAGCATAGGTAACATCACGAACCATTGTGATTTTACCTGTTACAACATCACCATTTGGATATGTGATAGTTTTAGTAATAGGTTGCGCTAATTTTCTTGCAGGCCCTACTACAGTACCATTAGAGTAGGTAATAGATGCTGCTGCAAAGTCGAACCAGTTAATATTATTTTTAAGTTGCTCTAAGTTTTTTGTACCCGCAGTACCAACAACAGTATCTCCAGAAGGAATATTAGTTTTAACACCATTTATTGTAACAGTTGCTCCACCTGCAGTTCCGTTTCCTTTCTTCTCTACTTCAATCATAGAAGGATCCGTAATGCTTGGGTTGGCATTCATGATTTCACGTTTAACCGCAGCTATCTCTTCTTCTGTTAAATCATTAATATTTTTTACTGGAGTCTTAGTTGTAGGAGCTACGATTGCTGTATTGGTAGTAGTTTTACCTGCCAACACTGCTTCTACTTTACCTACGTGTCCTGCACGTTTCATCTCAGCATAAACTGCTTCGATAGCTGATGAGATACGTTGGAGTTGGGCATCCAATTCTTCCTTAGTGATTTCTCCTGCCGCAAGAGCTTTCTTAGAAGCTTCGATTTGGACCTTAGCTGAAGCTACTGCAGTTGCGATTGCTTCTTTTCCAGCTTTATCTTCTGCCTTTTTATCCGCAAAGTTTGAGGCAGTTGTGTTCAATACTTCTGCTTCAGATGTCAACTGTTCAAGGACAGTTTTAGTAGCAGTAATTGGGTTTTCTGCTTTCTTTTCATCCTTTTTATCAGCTTTTTCATCAACTGCTTTATCAGCTTTTTTGTCAGTCGAAGGAGCAGTTAGTGTTGCTTTTTCTTTGTCAGCTGCTTCTGTTTTTTCAGTTGTAGCTGTCTCAGCTACTTTTTCATCTTTCTTAGATGCTTCAGCAGCTAATTTTGCAACTTCCTCATCACTCAAGGCCGGCTTTTCTACTACAGCCGCTTCTGTCGTAGCAGAAAGAGCTGGTGCCGTCTCATTTGCGACATTCTCACTTACCTTATCATCTTTTGGAGCAGATGCCACAGCTTCTGTTTTATTTTCAGTAGCTGTTTCTTCTGCTTTGGCAGTCGTTTGGGCAGCACCCAAAATCAAGGCTGTCCCCAACAGCACACTCGCAGCACCAAAATGATACTTACGAATAGAGAAACGTTGGCTCAAGCCATACCAATCAAAAGATTTATTTTTTTGTCTTTTTGATTTATACATAATGTTCACTTTCCACATTTTTTTATGTAATTTCGAATTACAATTATATAGTATATATTTTATCACAAAAACGCTATCAGTTCAAGAAAGAAATAATTATATATATATATATATATATTAATCGTTTTTTGATATTATTTATATTTATATACTATTTTGTTTTTGACTTTATCTTGGTATTTTTTTTGCTTTTTTGATATAATAAATTAAAGTATAATTTTACTGGAGGTTTTATGCGTTTTAATCAATTCAGCTATTTAGCGCTACCTAGAGATACAATTATCTTTGAATTAAAAAAGTATGGATTTGATTTACCAGTCAACATCACAAATAAAAAAATGCTTGAAGCGTTTCTCATTCGTTTCTTTTTTAATTTTAAAGATAGCACCTATCCTCTATCCAGTTTAGCAGTTGATAAAGAAACTGACTTACTGACATTTTTTCAATCAGATAAAGAGTTGACTGCAGATATTTTCTATACTGTAGCCTTTCAACTTTTAGGTTTTTCTTATTTGGTTGACTTTGAAGACAGTGATGTTTTTCGTAAAGAGTCTGGATTTCCTATTGTATATGGTGACTTGATTGAAAATCTCTATCAGTTACTCAATACTCGCACCAAAAAGGGGAACACTCTTATCGACCAACTTGTCAGTGATGGTCTTATTCCTGAGGATAATGACTATCACTACTTTAACGGCAAGAGTTTGGCTACCTTTTCTAGCCATGATGCCATTCGCGAAGTCGTTTACGTTGAGTCTCGTGTCGATACTGACCAAAAAGGTCTACCAGACCTAGTCAAGGTCAGCATTATTCGTCCTCGTTATGACGGCCAAATTCCTGCTATCATGACTGCCAGTCCCTATCATCAGGGAACAAATGATAAAGCCAGCGATAAAGCTCTTTACAAGATGGAGGGCAATCTCGAGGTTAAACCTGCTCACAAGATTGAGCTAGAGGAACCTCAACTAAATCTCGTCCAACCCCAAGATCAAGCTGAGCTTGTGTCAGAAGCTGAGGAAAAGCTAACGCACATCAACGCTAGCTATACTCTCAACGACTACTTCCTTCCACGAGGTTTTGCTAATCTCTATGTCTCAGGTGTTGGTACCAAAGACTCCACAGGTTTCATGACTAATGGAGACTACCAGCAAATCGAGGCTTATAAAAATGTCATCGATTGGCTTAATGGTCGTTGCCGTGCCTTTACTGACCACACGCGCCAGCGTCAAGTCAAGGCTGACTGGTCAAACGGAAAAGTAGCCACAACTGGACTTTCTTATCTAGGTACCATGTCCAATGGTCTTGCGACTACAGGTGTAGATGGTTTAGAGGTTATTATTGCCGAGGCTGGTATTTCTTCGTGGTACAACTACTACCGTGAAAACGGTCTGGTAACTAGCCCAGGTGGCTATCCAGGTGAGGACTTTGACTCCCTTGCTGAGTTAACCTATTCTCGTAATCTCTTGGCCGGCGACTATATCCGTGGTAATGAGGCTCACCAAGCTGACTTAGAAAAAGTAAAAGAACAGTTAGATCGCAAATCTGGTGACTATAATCAGTTTTGGCATGACCGCAATTATCTGCTCAATGCTGATAAGGTAAAGGCGGAGGTTGTCTTTACTCATGGTTCTCAGGATTGGAATGTCAAACCACTTCATGTTTACCAGATGTTCCATGCTCTTCCATCTCATATCAATAAGCATCTCTTTTTCCATAATGGTGCCCATGTTTATATGAACAACTGGCAATCCATTGACTTCCGTGAATCTATGAACGCCTTATTGACTAAAAAATTATTGGGGCAAGATACAGATTTTCAACTTCCGACTGTTATCTGGCAGGATAATACCGCTCCTCAGACTTGGTTATCACTTGATAATTTCGGTGAGCAAGATAACTTCGAAACCTTCTCACTTGGTCAAGAAGAGCAAGTCATTCAAAACCAGTACTCAGATGAGGATTTTGAGCGTTATGGTAAGACCTACCAGACCTTCAATACAGAGCTCTATCAAGGAAAAGCTAATCAAATTACTATTGACCTTCCTGTAACCAAGGATCTCCACCTGAACGGTCGCGCTCAGCTCAATCTTCGTATTAAATCCAGTAGCAATAAGGGGCTCTTATCAGCCCAACTACTGGAACTTGAACAAAAGAAATACCTACAACCTTATCCAGCTGTTTTAAGTGCTAGAACCATTGACAACGGTCGCTACCACATGTTGGAAAATCTTAACGAATTGCCTTTTCGTGAAAATGCACATCGCGTCGTGACAAAAGGCTACCTCAATTTGCAAAATAGAAATGATTTACTGTTAGTAGAGGATATTAAGGCAGATGAATGGATGGATATCCAGTTTGAACTGCAACCAACTATTTACAAGTTAAAAGAAGGAGATACTCTTCGTTTAGTCCTCTATACTACTGACTTTGAAATCACCATCCGTGACAATACTGACTACCACCTGACTGTCGATCTTGAACAGTCTACACTTCTCTTACCTTGTCAAAAGGTATGATATCAGACTTTCAATATGGAAGATTTCCACTTAAACAGTTGAAACAAACATAAACTTGGTATCAAATGCAATCCCGATATAGGCTTATGATAGGTCTACACGGAAGCTTTGACAAAAGATACTAAAACCCTAACCAACATGTGTACTCATTAATAATACTCGCTACCACACCACATGTTGAAAAATCTTTGTGAATTAACATTAATCATAAATTCACAATAAGTCGTGACAAAAGGCTACCCTAATTGAATGATTTACTGTTAGTAGAGGACACCAATGTAGATAAACGGATAGATACCCAATTCATCTACACTCAACTAGTGACAAGTTAAAAGAGTGGGATTTTCTCCATTTAGTCCTATACTACTGACTTTGAAATCATCATACGTGACAATACCGCTTACCACCTGACTGACGATATCGTTCAGTCCACGCTTTCTGTACCTAGTACAAGGAGTAACATTTTATGAATAAATCTGAACACCGACACCAACTCATACGAGCTCTTGTAACGAAAAACAAGATTCATACCCAAGCTGAGCTACAAGCTCTTCTTGCTGATAACGACATTCAAGTTACACAAGCTACACTTTCGAGAGATATTAAAAGCATGAACCTTTCAAAAGTACGAGAAGAAGACAACTCTTACTACGTACTCAATACAGGTTCTATCTCAAAATGGGAGAAACGTCTCGAAATTTACATGGAAGATGCTCTTGTCTTGATGCGCCCAGTTCAACATCAAGTCCTGCTAAAAACCCTTCCTGGACTTGCTCAATCCTTTGGTTCTATCATTGATGCTTTGAGCTTCCCTGACGCTATCGCTACCCTCTGTGGCGATGATGTCTGTCTCGTCATCTGCGAAGATGCAGAAGCTGCTCAAAAATGCTTTGAAGAATTGAAAAAATTCGCTCCACCATTTTTCTTTGAAGAATAACAAAATTCCGTGTCTGATGTGGCACGGAATTTTGTTATATTCTTTACTGAGATGGATTTTCTTTTTTAGTTCGTGCCAATCTCAGGGCACGATTTGGATTGAGACGATTAAATAGTTCTTCCAATTTCTTTTCATTCCAAACGTCTGCGGCAGAAACAAAATTGCCATCCGCATCTCGGAAAGATATCGGTTTATCTCCCATATCAATCTCCTAGTCTACAAATTCAAACTCAAATTTACCAATTCGGACCAAGTCACCATCTTTAGCACCACGCGCACGAAGGGCTTCATCAACCCCCATACCACGAAGCTGGCGAGCAAATTTCATGACTGATTCGTCACGATCAAAGTTGGTCATATTAAAGAGTTTCATCAGTTTTTCACCAGAAAGTACCCATGTTGCATCGTCATCACGACTAATTTCAAAGGCTTTTTCTTCCTCGTCAAATCCATAGTAGGCTTCTTCTTCCATATCTGACTCGTCGTAGAGCAAGAATTCTGGTGTCTTGTCTAACAATTCAGCTGTAGCATCCAAAAGCGTAGCCAAACCTTGCTTGGTCAAACCAGATATTGGGAAGATAGCTGGTAACTCTTCAAATTCATCATAGTTTTCAGCTAATTTTTTCTTGAATTCTTCAAGATTTTCCTGACTCTCAGGCATATCCATCTTATTGGCTACAATAATCTGTGGACGCTCCATGAGACGGAGATTGTATGATTCCAGCTCTTTATTGATGGCAAGATAATCCTCATATGGATCACGCCCTTCGCTAGCTGACATATCAATGATGTGAAGGATGACACGTGTACGCTCAATGTGACGGAGGAACTGAGTTCCCAAACCAACACCTTGACTAGCACCTTCAATCAAACCTGGTAAATCAGCTACTGCAAAGGATTCACCTGATTGGGTACGAACCATTCCTAGATTTGGCACAATTGTCGTAAAGTGGTAGGCACCAATTTTAGGCTTAGCTGAGGTGATAACACTTAAAAGTGTTGATTTCCCAACAGAGGGGAAGCCTACTAAACCAACATCAGCCAAGATTTTTAGTTCCAATTGTAACTCACGTTCCTGACCTGGTTCTCCATTTTCAGAGATTTCAGGTGCAGGATTTTTTGGTGTCGCAAAGCGGATATTTCCACGACCACCACGACCACCGTGGGCTACAATAAATTCCTGCCCATGTTCAATCAAATCTGTCAAGACCTTGCCAGTCTCGGCATCACGCACAGTCGTTCCTTGTGGTACTCGAACTCTAAGATCCTCAGCACCACGACCATGCATCCCTTTGGTCATTCCTTTCTCACCAGAATCAGCCTTGAAATGACGATTGTAGCGAAAATCCATCAAAGTACGTAGTCCTTCGTCTACAACGAAGACTACATTGCCTCCTCGACCACCGTCACCACCCCAAGGACCGCCATTAGGGACATATTTTTCACGGCGAAAGGCAACCATACCATCGCCACCATTACCAGCCTTGACCTTGATCTTGGCTGTATCTAAAAACATACTCATTTTTTCTTCTCACTTTAAAAAAGGGCTGGGAAATCCCAGTCACAAAATTTTCTTGAATCTATTTTATAGATTACTGAGGGCACCAATTGCAGTTGCAAAAATACCCAAAATACTTGCTACTAACATGATAAGTACGATAAGCAAGGTTAATTTCTCAAACATCGTTTTTTTACGTTTTCCATTATCTCCAAATGCCATTTTTTTCTCCTTCGTTACATTCTATTTTCTATTATCTTAGCATGAATTCAGCTAGTTTTCAATAGTCACTTGCTACCGGCGCAATAATCCATAAAATGATATAAGCTACAATTCCTGCCCCATAACAAAATGCAAGAACACCCCATATTACACGAACAATAGTAGGATCCATATCAAAATAATTTGCGACCCCAGCACATACTCCAGCAATTTTTTGATTACTACCACTTCTCATCAATTGTTTTTTCATAGCTATTCCTCTTTCTATTCTTCATGGTCTCTCCAATAATCTCTGATGCTGATTAACTGTGTTTTTGAAGCCCTCAGCATTCGTCTAGAGCCTTTTACAGGCACAGCAACCACCTGTTGCGGTAAATACAAAACTGTCTTAAAGATACGCTGGCTGACCGTATCATCTTTTGCTAAATCTTTCTGGAAGTTATTTGAAATAATGGCATCCAGATAAAACTCATGCACTCGTTTCCCAAAGTTTTCAGCTGAAATCTCGTACAACTTCTCTGATAAAGTATGCTCATTCATGTCTGGTGTTGCAATCAGGGCTTCCAAAATAGCTCCGGCCAAATCATGTTCCCCATAGTACAAGGTTCCAAACATTTTATCACTGATAAGATTGTCCAGATAAGGATTTCCGTGAGCAATGACAGGTGTTCCACTGGCTAAGCTTTCCAAGTATGTCAAACCTTGCGTTTCACTCGTCGATGCCGAGATGAAGAAATCCGCCGCCTTATAGTAAAGAGCGGTCTCACTAGGAGCAATCATGCCTGTAAAGATGACGTAGTCTTGAATCTCTAGTTTCTTGGCTTGCTCTTTGAGGTCATCCAGATAAGGACCATCCCCAGCTACCACCAGTTTGACCTTGTCTTCTTCTTTCAGAACTTCTGCAAAGGCTACTAGTACTGCCTGAATATTTTTTTCATAGGAAATTCTGGAAAGACTAAGCAACATCTTTTCATCATCTTGAATCCCTAATTTACTACGTAGTTCTTTTAGATTTTCTTGCTTGATTTCTGGACGCTCAAACTTGGCTAATTCAATCCCAGTAGGAATGACCCGCTTTTCAACCTTGACTTTATAGTCAGATAGCAAGTCACGAACAATCTCACTCGGACAAATAACCCCATCCACATCATGCAGGAAACCTCTGACCAGATACTTGACCATACTAGGACGAATCAACATCCCTTTAGCAATATAATGCACGTAGTCTTCGTATTGGGTGTGATAGGTATGGATGACTGGAATCTTCAATTCACGCGCAATCCAAATCCCCAACAAGCCAAGAGAAAATTCTGTCTGAGTATGGATAATATCTAGTTGATATTGTTTAGCAATTTCAAGCGCCTTGCTGAAACCTCGATAGGCAAAGCGACGATCTTTAAAAGCAAAGAAAGGAACACTTGGAATGCGGATAATTTGCCAATCTTCATAACGATTGACATCCTTATCTGTCGTTGTAAAGATAAAAACAGCATGTCCCTGCTTTTCAAGTTCGGTTTTCAAGGTTCGAATACTGGTCGCAACACCTGAAACCTGAGGAAAATAGGTATCTGTAAATAAACCAATTCGCATAGATTACCTCACTTTTTACTTTCTCCCTAAAGCGGCTTGTTTCTCATAAAAGTCCAACCAGATTTGTAACAGATGCTCTTCAGAATACTCTCTAGAAATATTCTTAGCTTTTTCTTTCAAATCTTTTAAAGCAGCAGGATTCGCTTGATATTCCAGAATAGCTTCTTTCATCTCTTCTCTATCTGCTGTAGCCCGATAATCTCCCTCCAAAATTACCTTATAAAGATCTAAATCACGCAACATAATCGGAGCTTCACAACTGGCAGCCTCTAAAATCGTCATCGGAAAGAGCTCATTATAACTAGGCAACAAGAAAAGATTCGCTAGGGCATACAATTCGCGCATCCGCTCTGGCGATACAATACCTGGAAAAATCAAATTTTTAGGGGGATTCTCCATGATTTTCTTGTAACGTTCATAACCATCTGTCATACCACCAAAAGAGAAACCACCTGCCCAGATAAAGGTAATTTGGGGCAATTCCTCAGCCAGACGGATAAAATCGTCAATACCTTTGCGTTTCTGAACTTGACCAGCACCTACTACGATAAACTGATTGTCACTAAGACCTATCTCCGTACGCAGTCTTGCTACCTCTTCTTGTGGAAGAGGATGCCATTTTTCCTTATTGACAAAGTTAGGAATATAGGTCACTTTTTCACGTGGAATACCAGCTGCCACCAAATCCTCGATAAACATAGGATTAACCACAACCAGGTGCTCCATCCGGTTGTAAAAAGAAAATACATAGCGCTTAACAATTCCCTTTAAGAAAAATGGAATTTTCAAACTCCCCTCAAGTGTATCAGGTAAGAAATGCACGTAGCCAATTTTTCTCCCTGAGCGTTTCTTTTGGAAGGTTGATAAATAATAGGGTAAATCAATTGTATGAAAGTGAGTCACATCTGCCTCGATTGGAAGATTTTCTGTAACAATCAATTGATCCTTGGCATCACGGTGAAGAAGACGAACTAATTCACGGTAAGCACCTGAGACTCCCTGCCCTGCTACTTTCTCACTTGAACTCAACATATTGATGCGTAATTTCTTTTTTTCCATAACTACTATTATATCATTTTCTTTGAATAAAATCAGCAAAAGAAAGGAGAGACTAGAGGAAAAGAGGGGGAAATTTCCTCGCTTTTCCAATAATCTCTCACATGCTATTGTATGTTTACTTAATGCCTAGGGCAATGCGTGCATAGCGACTCATTTTTTCAACTGTCCAGGCTGGATACCAGACTAATTTAACCTCAGTATCCGTTACTTCTGGTACCTCTGTCATAGCATCATAAATCTGGTCCGTCAAAAGGTCTGCTAGGGGACAACCCATGGTTGTCAAAGTCATATCAATCTCTGTTTGACCTGTGTCACCGTCAAAACGAATCTCATAGATTAAACCAAGGTTGACAATATCGATTCCCAACTCAGGGTCGATGACTTCTTCCAAGGCTGATAAAATTCTTGTTTTGATATTTTCAATTTGCTCTTCTGTATAAGCCATATTTTTCCTCACTATTAGTCTTCAATAAAATCACGAAGCGGTTTGCTGCGACTTGGTTGACGAAGTTTTCTCAAAGCCTTGGCTTCAATCTGACGGATACGCTCACGGGTTACATTAAAGACTTTACCTACATCTTCAAGGGTCCGCATTTTACCATCATCTAGTCCAAAACGTAGACGCAAGACGTTTTCTTCACGGTCTGTAAGAGTATCCAAGACCTCATCCAGCTGCTCACGCAAGACGATACGAGTTGTGTAGTCCACTGGATTTTCAATCACTTCATCTTCGATAAAGTCCCCAAGGTGGCTATCATCCTCTTCACCGATTGGTGTTTCAAGCGATACTGGCTCTTGGGCAATCTTCAAGATTTCACGAACCTTGTCAGGGGTCATATCCATACGTTCAGCGATTTGTTCTGGTGTTGGATCTTGTCCCAATTCTTGAAGGAGGTTACGCTGTTCACGAACCAATTTATTGATGGTTTCAACCATGTGAACTGGGATACGGATGGTACGAGCTTGATCCGCAATAGCACGAGTGATAGCCTGACGAATCCACCAAGTTGCGTAAGTTGAAAACTTGAACCCTTTAGAATAATCAAACTTGTCAACCGCCTTCATCAAGCCCATATTTCCTTCTTGAATCAAGTCAAGGAACTGCATACCACGACCAACATAGCGTTTAGCAATAGAAACAACCAAACGAAGGTTGGCTTCCGCAAGACGTTGTTTGGCTTCGATATCACCAGCTTCAACAGCAAGCGCCAATTCTTTTTCCTCTTCATTGGTCAAGAGAGGTACGACCCCGATTTCTTTCAAGTACATACGGACAGGGTCATTAACCTTAGCCGAAGTTGAACCAATCAAGTCCTCATCACTGAGTTCTGGCTCTTCTTCAGTGCTAAGAACACGCGCACTTGGATTTCCTTCGTTATCTGTGATAGAAATCCCTGCATCCTGAATTCGTTGCAAGAGATCTTCAATCCCATCAGCATCCAAGGTAAAAGGAATCACCAGACTTGCATTAATTTCATCATCAGTTGCTGTCCCTTTTTGTTTATGATTACGGATAAATTCTGCTACTTGTACATCAAATGTTGTTACTTCTTTTTGTTTTGTTGCCATTATTACTCCATTCTTCTCTTTTGGGAAATTAAACGTTCCAATTCTTCTAGGGCTGTGTCTGTATCTCCTACATGGCTCGCTTCCTGCACCTTCTTTTTGATTCTCATATTGTCCTGATTCAAGAGAGCCTTGTTTCGAGTCATTTCTACTTCACTAAGTTCCTGAGGTGACATCTCAGCAGGCAAATCCTGAGCTAAGACTTGGTACCAAGCTCTTTCAACTTCATCTGTCTGTTCTGCTAAAACTTCCGGAGGAAGATTTCCATACTGGCCAAGCAAGTCATATAAGACCTGAAATTCAGGTGTGTCAAATGCAAAGTCTTCCCTTAAACGGTAATCGTTCAAAACAAGAGGAGATTCCATCATTCGATAAAGTAGATGAGCTTCTGCTCTCATAATAGCTGATAACTGCTTGGTGACAGGCATAGTGATTGACGTCGGTCTGGAAATACCTTCCATGCGATTCTGCCTTTGTGCCTGACGACTCTCATTAACAATCTGCTCAATCTGGGCATAATCAAAGGACGCCAGACTGTCAGCTAAAATATGTATATAGCTGTTTTGAGCAGTAATAGATTTTTCTTGAACAATCAAGGGAGCTATTTTTTCAATAAACTCAATCTGAGCCTGCAAATTTTCACTATTTTCAGGTTTGTACTGGTGAATGTAAAACTCAATCGGACTAATACGAGTTTTCGTTAATAGATAGGCCAAGTCTTCTGGACCATTTTTTTGTAGATACTCATCTGGATCCAAGTTATCAGGCATGCTGACAATTTGCACAGGTATATCACCAATTTCATCCAGTGCTTTCAATGTCGCAGCTTGCCCAGCCTTATCGCCATCGTATACCAGAACCAACTTCTTGGTTAACCTTTTCAGATGCTCAACATGCTCACGGCTCAAGGCTGTTCCCATGGACGCCACAGCGTTTTCGATTCCAGCCCGATAGGCTGCAATGACATCCATGAATCCTTCCATCAGGTAAATCTCACTGGTTTTGCCAGAAGATTTTTTTGCCCTATCCATATGATATAATTCGTAACTTTTGTTAAAAATTGCAGTCGATCGGCTATTTTTATACTTAGAAGTTTGTGAATCCGTTTTCTGCCAGATACGACCTGAGAAGGCAATGACCTTTCCCTGGTCATTTGTCAGAGGAAACATAATGCGATTGTGAAAGGTATCTACAAATTGATTAGCCTCCGATAGATAAAACAGTCCCGAATCCAAAAAATCCTCTTCACGATACTGGCCAGACAAACGTTGATACAGATAGTTGCGTTCTGGAGGTGCCAAACCAATCCGAAAATGTTTAAGCACTTCATCTGTCAAACCACGCTGATAAAGGTAGTTTCTGGCCTCCTCCCCCATGGTCGTTGTCATGAGAATAGCATGATAAAATTTGGCAGCATCTTCGTGCATATCATAAAGAGCTTGGTGGGGTGAAGCTGGCTTCTGTTCACTATAAAGCGGTTTTTCCACCTCTATCCCGACACGCTGACCTAAGATTTGGACAGCCTCCATAAAGGGAACTCCTTGATACTCCTCGATGAATTTAAAGACATCACCTGAGCGACCACAACCAAAACAGTGGTAAAACTGCTTATCCTCAACAACGTTGAAAGAAGGTGTTTTTTCACCATGAAAAGGACAGAGCCCTAGATAGTTCCGTCCTGCCTTTTGTAAAGAAATCACATCTCCTATGACTTCCACAATGTTGGCATTGTTTTTGATTTCTTCAATGACTTGTTTGTCAACCATACACAATACCTCCATGTTATCATAGTTTCACGTAAACTAGTATAGCTTATTTCTGAAAAAAAGTAAACCATTTCATACGCTTTCCGTAATTATCTTTGCCTTATTTTTCTAAATAGAAAAGAAAGTTAAAAAACTCAGAAACATTTTAATGCTTCTAAGTTTTTCTTCTCTATTTTTTGATGAAAATAAAGTTCATCTATTCAAATAATTGATAGTAGTCTGAGATTTTCATTTTGGCTTTTTCTTCATTATTAAGGTCTTGAATTATACGACCTTCTTTCATGACAATCAAGCGATTGCCATATTTGAGAGCATCTTCCATATGGTGGGTAATCATAAGCGCTGTCAGCTGATCTTTCTTGACAAATTCATCTGTCAACTCCATGAGTGCGACACTGGTCTTTGGATCAAGGGCTGCAGTATGCTCGTCTAACAAGAGTAATTCTGGACGCTTCAAGGTTGCCATCAAGAGACTCAAAGCCTGTCTTTGTCCACCAGATAAGAACTCAATTGGTGTATTCAAGTGTTTCTCAAGACCGTTTCCCACTTTTTCAATAGTTGCCTGAAACTCATCCTTATAGCTAGCCAGACGTCTCGGAAACAGTCCACGCTTTTCACCACGAAACTTGGCAATCAAAAGATTTTCAGCGACCGTCATACGAGGAGCTGTCCCCATCTTGGGATCTTGGAAGACTCGAGACAGATACTTAGCTCGCTTTTCTGGCGAAAACTTGGTAACATCTTCACCCAAAATACGGATGGTTCCACTGGTTAATGACAAAGTTCCTGCAATAGTGTTAAAGAGGGTTGATTTCCCAGCTCCATTTCCACCTAAAATCGTGATGAAATCCTGTTCAAAAATTTCTAAGGAAACATCATTTAAAATAATCTTTTCTTCATCAAAGCCATTTTTAACGACTTTGGTTGCATTTTTTAATTCTACAATTGCTGTCATTTGCTTAATTTGGCTCCTTTCAAGATTGTTTGCTTAAATGTTGGAATCATGAGGCAGACTGCTAAAATCACGGCACTGTACAAACGAAGGTAACTTGTATTAAAGCCAAGCGCAATAACTGCCCACACTAAAAATTGATAGGCGATAGAACCTACAACGATGGTAATCAGACGTTCTGCCAAGCTCAAACTCTTGAAGATAACTTCTCCAATAATCAAACTTGCAAGCCCCACAACGATCACCCCGATTCCTCGAGATACATCGGCATAGCCTTCTTGCTGGGCAATAAGAGCCCCTGCAAGGGCAATCACACCATTTGATAAGACCAAGCCCATGAGCTCCATGCGTCCAGTATGAATCCCGAAACTTCTAGCCATATCAGGATTGTCACCTGTAGCAATATAGGCTTGTCCGAGTTTGGTATCCAAGAAAAAGAGCATGAGAGCAATAACAAGACTGACAAAGATGAGACCTGTCAAGAGTTGGTTCAAATCTGAATCAAAAGGCAAAACATCCTGGATTTGCTTGGTTCCAAGCAATCCTAAATTTGCACGTCCCATAATCAAGAGCATGATAGAGTGACAGGAAGTCATCACCAAAATCCCTGAGAGCAAGGTTGGAATCTTCCCTTTTGTATAAAGAAGACCTGCTGCCATTCCAGCCAAACAACCTGCTCCTACAGCAACAAGTGTCGCTAAAAAGGGATTTACACCTTTGGTTATCAGAGTGACAGCAACAGCTCCCCCAAGAGGGAAGGAACCTTCTGTTGTCATATCTGGAAAGTTTAAAATCCTAAATGTCATAAAGATTCCCAGACCTAAAATAGCCCAGACAAATCCTTGAGAAATAATAGATAATATCATCTGTTTCTTAACCTTTTCTATATGATTTCTATTGTAAAAAATTGGAGGAGATGTCCCCAACTCCTCCATTTTAGATTATTCAATCACTTGTCCTGCTTCTTTGAGAACAGACTCAGGAATAGTAATACCTAACTCTTGTGCCAATTTTTTATTGATAACTGATTTACCAGTTGAAAAGACATTGACTGGTGTATCAGCTGGTTTTGCACCTTTCAAAACTTGAGCAATCATTTTGCCAGTTGCCACACCAAGATCATGTTGGTCAACTACAACGGATGCCAAACCACCTGCTTCTACCATGGCAGTTGCACTTGGGTAGATTGGTTTTTTAGCTGATTGGTTGCTTGATACAACAGTTGAGAAGGCTGAAGCAATAGTGTTATCAATTGGAACCCAGATAGCATCAACCTTGCTAGTCATAACGTTAACTGTTGAAGCAATTTCATTTGTTGAAGGAACTGCAAATGTTTCTACTGTCAAACCTGCTTTTTCAGCATAAGCCTTAAATTCTTCTACCTGTGTTTTTGAATTGTCTTCGCTGCTTGAGTAAAGAGCTCCGATAGTTTTCACATTTGGTGTCAGAGCCTTGATGAGTTCAACTTGTTGTTGAGCTGGATTGTGGTCAGATACCCCTGTAATATTGCCACCTGGTTTTTTCAAATCTTTAACCAAGTTCGCACCGATTGGGTCTGTAATAGCAGCCATGATAACAGGTAGGTCTTTTGTTGCACTAGCCAGACCTTGAGCAGCTGGTGTTGCGATACCAACTACCAAGTCATTACCGTTTGCAACCAATTGTTTACTCATTGTCGCAACCTTACTTTGGTCACCTTCTGAGTTCATAAAGTCAATCTTCAACTGGTCATCTTTATAACCTTCTTCTGCAAGTCCATCTTGAATCCCTTTATAAATCAAGTCAAGAGATGGATGGCTCACAAACTGAAGGACACCAACTTTGGCAACTTTCTTTTCATTCTTAGCTTCTGGTTTATTCATTGAAGAGTAAATCAAGCTTCCTGCTACTAAGACTGCTAATGCAGCGATAATTCCAATTAAACGTTTATTTTTCATTCTATTTCTCCTTTTTAATTCCTTTAAACTACTTCACTTATCTGAACAAGCGACGCCATCGTTTTCTTTCCATACTAACCTCCATCAAAAAAAGTCCTCACACAAAAAACTTGTGTGAGGACGTCGATGCGCGGTACCACCTCAATTATAGGAAATTTCCCTATCACTCTGTCTCGCAATAACGAGATGCACTATAAGGTGTGCTCACCGAATTTTTATGATTTCAAATTCTAAATAACATTCAGCCCAATTTTCATCATCACCACTTATCTGTTTTCAGCTACCACAGACTCTCTAAAAAGTTTGAATGATTACTTTTCTGAATGGTTAAATTATATCATTTTTCAACTACTTGTCAAGACTCTTTTAGCATTTTTTTGAAAGATTCAAAAACTTCCCCTATAGAAAAGAGGAAGTTTGAAAGACATCAGCCCGAATTACGCAATCCTGTCGCAATTCCGTTGATGGTTGTATGGATTAATTTTTCTTGATCGCTTGATAATTCTCCTCGGCGTTGACGTTTAATCAACTCCAACTGGATATAGTTGAGAATATTAAAGTAAGGCATACGATAATCCAAACTTGCTTTTAGATATGGATTTTCAGCCAAGAGTTCATCGTAACCTTCGATAGCCAAGATGACTTCCTTGGTGACTTGCCATTCATTTAGAATAGTCTCATAGATTGCTTTTACTTCTTCATCCTCACACAGTTTGGCATATTCAAAAGCAATATTCATATTTGATTTTGACAAGACCATGTCGACATTTGAAAGAAGCGATTGGAAGAAAGGCCAATTTTGGTACATATCTCGTAAGATAGCAATATTCTCTGGATTTTTATCGATAAATTCCTTGAAGCTTGAACCAACTCCATACCATCCAGGGAACATGACGCGACTTTGCGACCATGAGAATACCCAAGGGATAGCTCGCAAACCACCGATTTCAGTAATAGTCTTACGAGCGGCTGGACGAGAACCAATATTAAAGCTTGAAATAGCCTTGATTGGACTTGACTCGAAGAAATAATCATAGAAATGATCATTACCAAAGACCAAATCACGGTAGATATCGTAACTACGGTCCACCACTTGGTCCATAATAGCTTCGTAACGATTTGAGGTGTTGGTATCGCTCTTCTTCTGAGTAATCATACGGTTAATGGCCGCCGAAACCAACATTTCAAGGTTATAGTAAGCTGCGTCTTTGTTACCATATTTATTGCCAATTACTTCACCCTGCTCCGTCAAGCGGATACGATCCTTAATGGACTTGAGAGGTTGAGAGGTGATGGCTTCATAGGTTGGTCCACCACCACGACCGACAGTCCCACCACGGCCGTGGAAGAAGGTAACCTTAACGCCAAATTCATCTCCAATAGCAGTCAATTGTTGTTGAGCCTTGTAGAGGGTCCAACATGATGATAGATAGCCACCATCTTTATTACTATCAGAGTAACCAAGCATGATTTCTTGGTAGTTATTACGTGAAGCAATCCATTTCTTGGCAAGAGGAAGTGAAAGATATTCTCTCATGGTTTCTTCTGAGTGGTCCAAGTCCTCAATTGTTTCAAAGAGAGGAACGATTTGGACACGAGCTCTTTCTTTATCAACTAACCCTACTTCTTTTAGCAAGATAGCCAATTCCAACATGTCAGATACGCTAGTTGCATGTGAAATAATTGTCTGGCGAATAACGTCATCACCCAACTTATCTTTCAACTTACGAGCAGCCTTGAAAATAGCCAATTCTTTTTCGAGTAACTCTGATTTTTCAACATGAGTGGCAGAAAGAATACGTGGATCTTCCTCTAATTCTTTCAAGAGAAGCTGGCATTTTTCTTCTTCACTTAGTTCGCTATAATGAGAATGAATACCCGCTGATTTCAAGAGTTCAGCTACACAGGCTTCGTGAACACTAGAATCTTGACGCATGTCAATAGATGCCAAATAGAAACCAAAAATTTCAACTGCCTGAATCAATTCAACAAAATCACCAGAAATCAGTGCTTCACCCTTATTTTCCATGAGGGAATCACGAATGGTAATTAAATCCTTATAAAAATCATTGGCCGTTTCGTAGCGAGCCCCAACTTCCTTATCCTCAATCAGATAGGTTTTTGTTGCTTGGATTTTTGATTGAATATCAAACAAGGCACGGCGGTAAAGCTCTTTTTCACGATAAATCGAGTTATCCTTAGACTGACGAGCCATTTCTCTGACTTGCTTGCTCACATTGACAATACTAGTTGAGAGAGAGAACTCACGATAAAGTTGGTAAATCTTTTCATCATAGTAATTCATGATGACTTCACACTGGGTCATAGCAGATTGTTTCAAGGTATCTGCTGTAACAAAAGGATTCCCATCACGGTCTCCACCAATCCACATTCCCATGGTAATTGGTTTAGGATGTTTCAAGTCCAAGCCGTGTTTTTTAGCCAGACGCTTGTACTCAGCAGTCAAATGAGGAACTGCCTTCAGGAATGAACTATTGTAGTATTCCATAACATTCGTGATTTCATTGGTCACTTTCAATTTCTTTTCACGAATCATGTCTGTCTGCATGATAATCTCAATATAACGACGGAGATCATTATGCCATTTTTCCTTATTAATCAAACCTAATTTCACATCACGGTACTTACGCAAAAGGGTATGGATATGGTTGGTCAAATCCAACATACTCTTACGTTGCACTTGTGTTGGATGGGCTGTCAAAACAGGGACAACATTCAAGTGTTCTAGAATTTCAACCGCATTTTCTTTTTCTGCAACCATTTTGATCGTTGCTGATAATTTACCAAGATAATCTTGATCGATATTATTTTGATGGTTGATTTCATAGGCCAAATCCACGTCTTCTGAAATATTAATCAAAAGAGGCAAGATAGAGAAATAGCGTGAAATATAAGCCATTTCATCATTTGTCAAACTGGTAACTAATTGATTCAAACCTTGATAATCTTCTTGAGTTGACAATTCCTTCAACTGTATGATTTTTTCAAAAGTCTCTGGGGCAAGCATGTTTTTAGTAATATCTTCTAACAATTCTGTTAAAATCAATACTTCTTCTTGTATAACAGCTTTATTACTATAGTTTTCTAATTTTTGAAGAGACATAGGTAATCCTTTCCACTCTCAGCTCTACATATAGTTTGATGAGTGAGCTTCTAACTCCTCATATAATTGGGCACGTTTTTCACTTGCATCAATATTTAAGACAAAGGCGATGGCTACAGACAAGACTAGGAGACTGTTCCCTCCTTGCGATAAGAAGGGGAAGGTTACTCCTGTCGAGGGAATAATACCAGAAATTCCACCGATATTGACAAAGACCTGTACCAACATCATCCCCCCAACCCCAATCGCCATCATAGAATTAAAGGGATTCTTAGCACGAATTCCTACTAGGATAATTCGCAAAATTAGGAAAAAGACAAGTGCTAAAATCAAGCTGGCTCCCACAAATCCAAACTCTTCAATAACAATTGAAAATACAAAGTCTGTATGGGCCTCTGGTAAATAACCACGTTTTTCTATTGAATTTCCTAAGCCTAGACCAAACCACCCACCATTTACCATGGCAAAGTAGGAATTTGCAAGTTGGTGGCCTGACCCTGCCAAATCGGCAAAGGGATTAAAGTAGGCACTGAAACGCTTAGCAACGTAACCAAATACTGGAACTTTTGAAAACTTATCAACCCCGATCATAGAGATAGCTGATAAGGATAGGGCTGAAACTCCAAATAATACACCGATAAAGACTATAAACCAACGATGAGCAATTCCACTAACTGTATACATAATCAAGGCGACAAGAACTAGGATGGTAGCATTCCCCAAATCTGGGAAAATAGCCAAACTTCCTATCATTACTAGTAGGACGAAGCGCCAATCATTAAAAGCACGAGGAATCCATTGATTTTGAGTTAAAACTTGAAAATCGTAAATACCAATTTCATCCTGTTGTTTTGAAAAACGTTGGGCCAAATACCAGACGATGATAATCTTCAAATACTCAGCTGGCTGAATGGTCAAAGGTCCTACTGAAATCCAACCATAGGCCCCATTGACTGGCGTACCAATTAAGCGAGCCAGAGCCAAAAGAATCAGCTCAACAAACATAACAATAAATAAGAGTCGTTCTTTTCTTAAAAAATTCAATTTCAGCTTATATATCAAGGCAATCAATATTAAACTCAGTATCCAAAACATTCCCTGACTTCGAACCAATTGGAGGGCACTTTTACCTTCTTCGATAAGAATGGCACTGGTTGTAGAATAAACTACAATCAAGCCCAAAATAGATAAAAGCAAGTAAGGAACTAGAATAGAATAGTTTAACAGGTGCCTCTTACTAATCTTCATAGTATCACCAATCTAATGAGAACAAAAGAAATTATTCCCAAATTCCGTTTATTTTCTAGTTTTGATTGCTATTATACCATTTTTTCCGAAAGAAAAAAACTCTTACCCTTAAGATAGAAGATTTTCTCATAAGAAAAAGAGCATTTGGCTCTTTTCTGTTTTATTCTTTTGAAGAACTGCTTGAGCTTGAATCTCCACCACCGATGTATTGAGTGAAGATATTTTGGAAGGCTTGATCTTTAACCTTGATATTGGCTGCTTGCAATTCTTTTCCGATAATACTTTGAACAAATGATGCGTCGTTTTGTTTTTGAGTTAAGATAACAGTTTTTAATTTTTCTTTGTAATCGTCAATATTAGATGATTTTTCTGTTTTCTTAATCAGTTTAACAATGTAATATTGGCTGCTGTATGCTTGTGTTCCAGTAACACTAATCACATCAGAAACACCGTTTACATCTAACGCAAAAGCTGCTTTCTTAACTTGATCTGGTACTTCTGTTGAAGCAGAATCAAAGGTGATTTCTCCACCATTCGCTTTAGTTTTCTCATCTGTTGAATTATCTTTGGCTAATTGAGCAAAGTCTGCATCACTAGCTTTGGCTTTTTCGAGGACTTCTTTCGCTTTATCCTCATTATCAAGACGAATGATTTGAGCCGTTACATCTGGAGTGTACTCGTCATAAGCCTTCTTGTAAGCATCATCTGTCAATTCAGCTTCTGCTGCTTTCTTAACTGCCAACTCAACCAATTTACTTGTACGAATTTGAGCTTTACGTGTTTCAAGAGTCATTCCTGCTTGCGATAAGACACGTTGGTAGTTCTCACCATATTGTTTCTCTTCTTCGGCAATAGTATCGTTGACTTCTTTGTCATCTACTTCTGAGCCATATTGCTTCTCAAATACTTTTTGGATGGTCATGTTCAACAAGACTTGTTGTGCTGAAGGGTTGCTTTTCACTTGCTCATAAAATTGATGTTCTGTGATGACATCCCCTTTCATGCTGATAAGGTCTGCCCCTTCTGAACCTTTCGAACAAGCTGCTAAAGTTGCTACTGATAATAGTGTAATGGCACCTGCCAATAGTTTTTTCTTCATGTCTACTCCTTTGAGATAAGTGTTACCCTATCTATTTTACTATATTTTCTTAAATTTTTCTGAAAATCATTCGCTGTCAGGCAATTGAACATCTGCTACATTTTTACGAAGCATGAGAATACCGTCCCCCAGAGGTACTAATGTTGCGGTGAGTCCTGGATTGTCTAAGGTTGCATCAAATAGTCTTTGAAGTCCTCTGTAAATAGTTCGCTGACCACGACGGACTTCCATAATATCCTTGGCAACATCACCACCTTGGAAAATATCATCCAAAACAACCACACCACCGACTTCCAAATGTTTGAGGATTTCTGGCAGAAAGACGATGTATTTAGACTTGGCTGAATCCATAAAGACGAAATCATAGGACTCTGTCAAGGTAGATAAGACATCTACCGCATCTCCTTCTAGGAGCGTAATTTGCTTGCGACTGTCAAACTGGGCGAAATTTTTCTTGGCAAATCCAATCATCTCTGGATTGCGGTCAATGGTTGTAATCTTTGCCTTTGGCGCATGTTCTGCCATCAAGAGGGCTGAAAACCCGATGGCCGTCCCAATTTCTAGAATGTTTTTAGGTTGTATGGTTTCCATGAGAAAACGGAAATAAGCAACCGTTTCATGGGGAATAATGGGAATATTTTCCTTGCGGGCAAAGTCTTCCAATTCTTTCAAAGATCCTGTGACCTGCTTTTGGCGCTGACGCATCAAGTCTACAATTTCTTCCTTGACGACAGGGCGACGCATGTTATGGTTGGCATTTTTACTATATGATTCAACCATCTTATGCCATTCCCAATTTTTCAACAAGTGCTTCAAACTCATTTAAACGACGTTCAAAGACTGCAAAGGCATCGTTGAGGTAGTCTTCCTTCTCCATATCAACTCCAGCTTTTCTCATGACATTAAGTGGATAGTCAGACTTACCTGCCTTGAGATAGTCGATATAGCGGTCACGGTCTTCTTGATTACCATGGACAATCTTTTCAGCCAAGGCTGAGGCTGCTGCAAAGCCAGTTGAATATTGGTATACATAGTAGTTATAGTAGAAGTGTGGAATGCGAGCCCACTCGTATTGGATTTCAGGATTGTCTTCCTTACTCAAACCATAATACTCTTGGTTCAAGTCTGCGTAGAGTTTATTTAGGAAATCACTTGTCAAGACTTCTCCATTTTGGTCCGCTTGGTGGATAGCGTGTTCAAACTCAGCAAATTGAGTTTGACGGAAAACTGTCCCACGGAAACCATCTAGGAAGTTATTGAGAATAGCAAAGCGCGTTGCATCATCTTCCACTTCTTCCAATAATTTCTCCGTCAAGATATTTTCATTGGTAGTTGATGCAATCTCAGCCAAGAAGATAGAATAATCTCCGTAAACATAAGGCTGCGTTTCACGAGTATAGCTTGAATGCATACTGTGACCTGTTTCATGAACAAGGGTAAAGAGATTGTCTAAATTGTCCTGCCAATTAAGTAGCATAAAGGCATTGGTATCGTAAGAACCACCAGAGTAAGCACCTGAACGCTTGCCTTGGTTTTCGTAAACATCAATCCAACGCTCGCTGAAGGCACGTTTGACACGGCTCAAGTAATCCTCACCCAAGACTGCCAAGGCATCTTCTGCCTTTTTCAAGGCTTCTCGGTAGGTAAAACTGTATTCAACAGAAGAAAGTGGTGTGTAGACATCGTACATCTTGAGGTCTGAAATTCCCATGATTTTTGAACGAAGGTTAAGATAGCGATGCAAGAGTGGCAAATGCTTGCGAACTGCTGCTACCAAATTGTCATAAACACTCTCTGGAACAAAATTGGCTGCTAGGGCTGCATGACGAGCGCTCTTGTAGTTGCGAACTTTGGCACGGTAGTTTTGCACCTTAACATTGGTTTGCAAGGTTTTGGCATAGGTGTGTTGGAATTGTTGATAAGTCGCATAAAGGGCTTGATAGGCACCACGACGAACCTCACGATTTTTAGACTCCATCAAACGTGTGTAAGTCCCATGAGATAGCTGAACTTCCTTACCATCATCGTCAAGAACATAAGGGAACACAATATCCGCATTGTCCAAGATAGCGAAGGTTTCACTTGCCGAACCAAAGATTTCCCCAGCTCCAGCCAATAATTCTTCTTCGCGTTGTGAAAGAACGTGATCCTTGCCTTGCAAAAGCTTGTCAAAATAGTGTTGATAAACCTGCAATTTTGGCTGAGCTTCTAAAAAGTCAGCATACTGCTCTTCACTAATCTCCATAAATTCAGGTTCATAGAATGAAAAGGCTTGGTCTAGCTGGCTATAGAGAGTCATGGCCTTGGCATAGTACTCTTGGTACTTGGCTTCACGTGTGTCTTGGTCATTCTTCATATGAGCATAAACGTAAAGCTTCTCCATTTGGCGTTCCATTTCAAGAGAAAATTCAGTAATTTCGAGTAGACTATCCGCACTATCCAGGAGATGGCCTTCATACTGGGCTACTGTCTCCAATTGTTCTGTTATATCTTTTAAGGCTTCTTCCCAAGCCTGGTCAGTTGGGTAGATCGTTGATAGATCCCATGTATCTTTTTCATTTATTTCATGTCTTTGTAATACCATTAGATTCCTCCATCCTTTCTATTCTACCATATTTTTTAAGAAATATTGCTGATAAAAGGCTGGTGGATAGAGCATTTGCCAATCATTTTGAGGATTTTCTTGATAATAGGTTTGAAAATACAGATAATAGCGAATCAAATCTTGCTCAATTTGGCAAAAATTACCTACTAGTGGTCGAATTTGTGGATACCATTCTTTTAGCCCATAAGTCAGGAGATTTTCTCCCTTTTTATAGGCTTCTGCTTGTTCTTTCATCCAAATGGGATTTTGATAGTACAGTTGTTGCCGGATATAACGACAGATGTCCTTGTCCTGAGAAACTGTAAAATGAGATATTTTTTGTTTCTTATAGGGAAAACGTAATATCTCCAGTAAACTACCGTGACCATAGGGAAATTCCTTAATCTGATAATGGAGTTTACCTCGGAGATCTTGGTGAATCAGGTATTTGAGTCTTAAAACTTGTTTTTCACTGTCTAATTCCCAAACATAAAAGCCCATGTTTTGACTGAAATAGAGAAAACCTTGTTGTAGACGAGTCAAACGCTCCTTGAGCCACAGTTTTTTTCCCAGCAACCACAGTACTTGGTAACCCTGACTACGATAGCCCTCGCTACGCTCTTTAAGAACTTTTTGAGGCAAGGGACTACATTGAACCTCTAAAGCTAGATTGCCATTTACAAATACATCCGCAATCTGTTTAAGCTCTGGAAGCAGGTATTCTAATTGCACCTCGGCCTCTTTTTTCAACCAGTGATAAAGGACTTCCTTATTTTCCAGATGTTCTGGACTTTCATTTTCAGAGGAAAAATCACAGTCTTTTAAGGTTTTGTGGGCAAAATGGATCCGGACACTTGGTCCTTGACGCAAACGGAGCTGACCTCCACAAGCTGGGCAGGTGTATGCTTGCTTCTCAAGCTTATCCTCTAACACATTTACCAATTCTCCCCTAGAATCTCTCGCAACAAACATGATTTCCCTCCTTTTCTATATTATTCGTAAAAAAGAAAAAAGATCAGGAAAATTCCTAATCTTCATTCATGTTTATTTGATTTTCTTAGCTAGCATGGTCGCAAAGCGTAGTTGAATACGATTGCCATTCTCATCGCGACGGTGAAGATGGCCAGGATTTTCATTGTACTTAACCAATTCCCAGTCCTTGTAATAGTCTGCCAATTCTCCTTCTTTAAAGGTGAATGGGAAGTTCACAGAGCAAGGATAATCCTCCGTGTCCATAGCACAAACGATAAGATTGTAACCACCAACACTGGTTTTCTCCTGCATATTTTGAATAATAGCTGGAATGCGGTCCGCTTGTAGAAACATGAGAACAACTGTTGAAACGATAAAATCATATTCTTTCCCAATACTGGCTGAATTGATATCGTAAAGACCAACAGGCATATCTAGGTCTTCCTGCTCAACAATGCTTTGCAAGATTTCAAGAGATAATTCATTTTGATCTACAGCTGTCACATCAAAACCATTCTGTGCAAGAAAGAGAGAGTTACGGCCCTGACCACAGCCCAAATCCAAGGCTTTCCCTGGTTTTACTGTCTGCATTGCCTCTAGGACCTCTGAATGAACAGGATTGGTATTGTATTTCTTAGGAAAATAATCCTCAGGTTTACAATAAAATTCCAAGTACCATTCTACATCGTCTGTTACAGCCTCCACTCGGTGCCAGGCTTGTGGTTGCGCCATTGGATTGTCAGCCCCTGCTTCAAATAGGTGTTCAGCTAGAACCTCACCATCCTCTGTCAATTCAATAAACTTGAGAGTTCCTTTTAAAACAGTAATCTTGCCCCAAGTCCCAACCTTGGTATTGTGCTTTTGCTGAACAGCCTCTGGCATGGTTTCTTTAGTCCACAAAGGCATGCGTTTATAGGCAACTAGTTTTTCCATCTTCATTCCTCTTTTTATCGCTGATTAACAGCTTTCATAACACGCGCGATGTCGCGGTTTTGCTCACGTCGTTTGATAGACTCCCGTTTATCGTAGTCATGCTTCCCTTTAGCTAGGCCTAAAAGGAGCTTGGCATAGCCATCTTTGATATAGACTTTAAGGGGAACCAGGGTCATTCCTGTTCCTTTAGTCTCTTGTTCCAATTTTTGAATTTGCTTTTTATGGAGTAAGAGTTTTCGACGACGTTCTGGTTCTTGGTTCCAGATATTGCCCTCTTTGTAAGGAGCGATATGAACATTGCTCAGCCATACCTCCCCATTTTTTACTTGGGCAAAGCCATCCTTGAGATTGATTCGAGCTGCTCGTACACTCTTGATTTCAGTTCCAGTCAGGACCATCCCTGCCTCTAGCGTATCTACGATTGTATAGTCGTGGCGCGCCTTTTTATTTTGTGCGACGACCTTTCCCTCGCCCTTTGCCATGCTTAGCTCCTTTCTTAGCTACTTCCTTATAAAAAGGATTCTTTCCTTTTTTCTTCTTGTCTTTTTGTGAATGCTTGCGCTTATCATTTGAGCGTCCTGATTTTCTCTTATCTTCCTTCTTATCTGAACGACGACTTGAACCACGCCCCCTGTCACTGCGATTAGACTGTTTTAAGCCTTTTTCAATCACATCAAACTCACTTGGGATATATGAGAAGTCAATTTCACCCGTCATCTTGTCGGCTCTTTCAACTCGGATACGAATCTGTTGCCCTACACGGAAGGTTGTTCCTGATTTTTCTCCACGAAGAGTCAAATCACGTTCGTTGAAATGATAAAATTCAGGTAAATTAGTGATGTGAATCAAGCCTTCAACTGTGTTTGGCAATTCGACAAAGAGACCAAACTTGACAATGCTGGACACAACCGCATCGTACTCTTCACCCACGTATTCTTCCATGTACTCAGCCTTTTTCATGGCTTCGACTTCACGCTCAGCTTCAATGGCACGACGCTCCCGGTTGGAAGACTGGGTCGCAATCTCTGGAATCACTTGCTCAAAATGCTCTGCTATTTCCTTAGAACGGCTGTAATCACGAATCATACGGTGAACAAGAAGGTCTGGATAACGACGAATCGGACTGGTAAAGTGAGTGTAATAGTCAGCAGCAAGGCCATAGTGGCCGTGATTGTGCTCCGAATAGCGAGCCTGCTGCATAGAGCGAAGAAGCATCATGGACAATACATCTGCATAAGGTTCCCCCTCAACAGCACGCATGATGTCTTGGAGGGCCTCCTGGCTAATCTCACTGGCAGTCCCATAAATACGCAAGCCAAAACTCGAAGCATAATCAATAAACTTCTGAACTTTTTCAGCCTTAGGCTCCTCGTGAATTCGATAGATGAAAGGTAGATCCAGCTTGCTAAAATGCTCGGCAACTGTTTCATTGGCCATCAGCATAAAGGATTCAATCATGCGCTCAGCAACACCACGCTGACGAAGAACGATATCAACAGGCTTACCTTGCTTATCCACTAAAATCTTAGCTTCATTGGTATCGAAATTGAGGGCACCACGTTTCACACGCATGTTTTCTAAAATTTCATGAAGCTTGGCCATGAGTTCGATACTAGGGACAATTTTCTGATATTCTTGTCTCTTTTCCACGTCGCCAGCTAGAATATCATTAACATCGTTATAGGTCATACGGAAGCTTGTCTTGATTACCGTTTGTGTAATGGTGTAATTGACCACACGACCATGTTTATCAATCTCCATAATGGCAGACTGGGTTAGGCGATCAACTTGAGGATTGAGGGAGCAGATACCATTTGACAGTCGTTCTGGAAGCATTGGGACCACACGGTCTGTCACATAGACAGAAGTTGCACGATTAAGGGCTTCCTTATCAAGGGCAGACCCCTCAGTCACATAGTAGGAAACATCTGCGATGTGAACACCGAGCTCCAAATTCCCATTTTTTAAAGCCTTGATATGCACCGCATCGTCCAAGTCTTTGGCGTCAGCACCGTCAATGGTAAAGGTAATCTCATCTCTTAGATCCAGACGGCCTTCCATATCCTTTTGAGACGGAACATCAGGCACACTTTCTGCTTCCTTGACAACAGCCTCTGGAAATTCTGAGACAATGTCCATAGACTCCAAAACCTCAAGAACATCAATTCCGACATCCGTTGAATGCCCCACCACATCTAGAACACTCGCGACAAAGAAATCATGTTTCTTGCTTGGGTATTTGTCGATAAAGACCTTGAGAACTTCTGTTCCCTCCAGTTTAAGGGCTGGTTTTTTTACATAAATCGGTTGGCTGATTTTCTGATTTTTCGAACGGATGTAGCCAGCATACTTAGGTTTTTCCTGATCTAGAACGATTTGACCGACAACAGTTGTCAAACTGTGTTCTAGGATATCGATAATTTTGGCTTCCGCCGCTGTTCCCTTGTTACGATCAGCGACTTTCTTGATGACAACCTCAACAGTATCGCCATCAATAGCATAGTTGACATCGTTTTTACCTACAAAAAGGTCGTCCTCCTCGCCTTCTAGACTGACAAAACCAAAGCCATTTTTATGGGCATGAAAAATCCCCTTGAGAGTAATCTCATGTTTTTTCTTAACTTCTAAGGTCAGAGTACCATCTTCTTCAAAACGAATCTGGTGCTTTCTTTCCATTAAGGATAAGGTTTTAATCAACTCACGAAAATCCTTGGAACCGTCTTTTCCCAAAGCCTGAGCCAAGTCATTGACAGTTACCTTTCCCTTATCTTGCAAATATTCTTTTATTCTATCTTTCATATTTTCTTTCTAGATTTTTTGTTTTCTTTTACTGTAAAACCTTTTCAAACATCCTTTAAAAATAAAAAGAGGCAAAGACCTAGTCCTGCCCATTATTTTCTTATCTACTTGATAATACCGTCAATGCTAAGGCAATGGCTAGCCAGAAAAAGACTAAAATCCCTGTCAAACGCTGCATTACAGCTTCAAAACCGCGTGCTTTACTGCGTTCAAACAAATCACCTGAGCTGGCATCAAATACATTGCTGGATTGGTTTTTGGTTGGTTGCATGAAAATCGCAATCACAATCACAACAGATAATACTAATAAAATGGTTAATAATAGGTTATACATATCAAACTCCTTAAAATCCCTATTATTTTACCATAAAATCTACTTAGATTCAAGATGTAGGGTTACTTTTCTTTCCTTGGGACAATACTTTAAAACCTCAATCTTGTCTGGATGGGTTTTGGAATTTTTACTAGTTAGGTAATTGATACTGCCACAAGAGGAGCATTTGAGATTAATTTTTACTCGCACTAGATTTCCTTTACTTTTAATAATGTTCGAAATTGAAGAAGGTTAAAGAGACAACTAAAGGCAACACAAAGGCTTGTCGCATAAAAGACTGCATGGTAGCCAAATTTTCCTGCTACTGCAGAACCTGCCATAGGACCAACGACACCTCCCAGATAAAAGAATACCTGATTGAAGGCAAAGACCCTCGAAATACCAGCTTTGGGCGTCATCTTGCTGAGAAGGGCATTAACTCCGGGAATCAAAGCACCGGTTCCCAAGCCAAAGAGGAAACGATAGAGTCCTAGTTGAAAGGGGCTAGAGGCATTGGCACAAAGAAGATAGATGATGACTGAATAAAGCTGGGCTACAACCAAGAGGCGATGGTTGCCCACCTTGTCACCTAGCTTTCCCATGACTCCTGCACTCATCATACTGGAAAAGCCCATACTAGATACAATCAAACCAGAGACAAAAAGAAGATTCTCTGTCTGGCCTAAGTCGCGTACATACAGAGCTAAGATAGGGCCGATTGATTGGGCTGAAAATTGGATGACAAAACTAGTCAGAAAGAGGTTGACCAAGAGATAGGGATATTTAACTGATGTAAATAATTCCTTTGTTGGGATGGCCTTTTCCTTGGCTAGTGGTTGAAAATCTTCCTTGATAAAGCAAATAGTTAAAACAGCAGCTAAGAATAGAAAACTACCAACCAGTAAGAAAACTGTACGAATACCAAATAATTCTGCAATAAAGCCACCAATAAAGGGGCCAGTTAGAGTGCCTGCAACTACGCCAGTAGACAAAGTACCTAAGGCAGAGCCTGATTTCTCCTTGGGAACCTGACTGGCTATTAAGGCCGTTGCATTGGGAACAAAACCCGCAAATACACCATTCAGTAAACGAAGAAAGATTAACCAATAGATATTTGGCACAAAGGCCAAGCCTCCCATAGTGATAGTCATGGCCAGACCAGCACGAATCATCATGGGTTTTCGACCGTATTTATCAGCAAAAATACCCCAGATAGGAGAAAAGAGCGCCGCAGAAATAGCAGAGACAGAAATAGCTAAGCCTGCATAAAAAGCGACTTGCTCACTCCCTACACCTAGATTTTCCACAAAGATGGGCATAAAAGGCACAACCAAAGAAATACTGGCTCCTGTCAGAAAATTACCAAACCAGGCAATGCGCAGATTATCCTTCCAGTTAATCTCTGTCATCTTGCTTACCTCCCTCAAGCAGGGAGAACACCTGAGTAAGAAGCTGGTCCTGATTTCCATTGTTGTCTAGAACATGGCTGGCCAAATCTTTCTTTTTCTCTAAAGGCCACTGGGCTGCCAGACGAGATTCAGCTTCATCTTTAGACAACTGGTCCCTTTTCATTAAGCGTTCTACTTGGACATCTCGGTCCACATAGACCAACCAAGTCTCATCAAACCAAGCGCTGTAGGCCTGCTCAAAAAGTAGGGGAATATCCATGAAGAAAATCTCTTCTGTCTGAGCCAACTGGTCTCTCAACGTAGCTAGTTCCTCACGGATAATCTCTCCTTGGATTTGCTTAGACCATTCTCGTTCTTCAGGATTTGAAAAGATAAGACTAGCTAGGAGAGGGCGATTGAGTTCTCCATTTTCTAATACAATTTCTTGACCAAAGTGCTGGACTAGAGCTTCAAACAGACGACCACTAGGTTCCTGTAGTTGGTGAACAAGAGCGTCGGCATCCACTACTTGAAAGCCTTGCTTTCTTAGAAAATTTGTCACGGTTGACTTACCAGAGGCAATTCCCCCAGTGATTCCAATGATTTTTCCCATCAGCCCCTCCTTTGGCACTGAGGACAAAAGTGAGTTCCTCGTCCGCCTAGTTGGATTTTCTCAATGATAGTACCACAACGTGAACATTCTTGACCAGCCTTGTCATAGACTTGATGAAAATCCTGCATGGTTCCATCTTCCCCAAAGGCATTGGTATAGGTCCGAATGGTAGAACCACCTTTTTCAACAGCCTGTCCCAAAACAGCGATGGTCTGGTCATGAATGGCAGTCGCTTCTTCTGCTGTCAGAGTCTGGGAAGGTCTAGCTGGATGAACCTGAGCTCGCCAAAGAACCTCATCCACATAGATATTGCCAAGTCCAGCTACCAAGGTCTGGTCTAGAAGATGGGATTTGATAGGTTTTTTGGACTTAGCTAGGGCAGTTTGAAAGACCTGCAAATCAAAGTCTTGTTCGCTTGGTTCAGGTCCTAGTTTTTTAGAAAGAAAGTAGACTTCCAAAAGGTCAGGCGCCAAGAGTTCCATAGTACCAAACTTGCGAACATCCTCATAAACAAGCGTGCCACCATCCGCAAACTGGAAGAAAATATGAGCATGCTTGCGTTCAGGCACTTGGTCTGGATAGTAAAAATACTTGCCCTCCATCCGCAAATGGGAAATCAAGATCTTGTCTGTCAGGTAGAAAAGCAAATATTTACCACGACGTCCCATTGACTCAACAATCTGACCAGGCACTTCCTTTTGAAACTCGTCCAAATCCGTCTTAATCATCTTGGGATAACGAATTTCCATACTCGAAATCTTCTTACCCAAAATCAATTTTTCTAAGCCACGGCGAACAGTTTCAACCTCTGGTAATTCAGGCATAAGTCCTCCTTCTGTAAAAACAAGAAGCAGGCATGAGCCCACCTCTACTTAGTATTCTTTTTCATTATAGCCAAAGTCAGCCAAATCTAGTTTTTTATCACGCCAGTTTTTCTTAACCTTGACCCAAGTTTCTAGGAAGACCTTGTCTCCTAGCATGAGCTCGATATCACGACGGGCCATGCTACCAATTTTCTTAAGCATAGCGCCACCTTTACCGATGATAATCCCTTTCTGACTATCGCGCTCCACCATGATGGTTGCACGGATGTGCACCTTGTCTGTCTCTTCGTCTCGTTTCATAGAATCCACAACTACAGCAACTGAGTGAGGAATCTCTTCACGCGTTAAATGAAGAACCTTCTCACGAACCATTTCTGAAACCAAGAATCGTTCTGGATGGTCTGTGATTTGATCAGATGGGAAATATTGGAAACCTTCGTCCAGATTTTCACTCAAAATATCCACTAGACGAGAGACGTTATTCCCTTGAAGAGCTGAGATTGGAACGATTTCCTTAAAGTCCATTTGATTACGAAAATCATCAATCTGAGACAAAAGCTGGTCTGGATGAACCTTATCGATCTTGTTCACCACCAGAATAACAGGAACCTTGGCAGCCTTAAGACGCTCGATAATCATATCGTCCCCCTTACCACGCGCTTCATCCGCAGGTACCATGAAAAGAACGGTGTCCACTTCGCGAAGGGTGCTGTAGGCAGATTCAACCATGAAGTCTCCAAGAGCCGTTTTAGGCTTGTGAATCCCTGGTGTGTCGATAAAGACGATTTGTTCCCTATCAGTCGTGTAAATTCCCATGATTTTGTTGCGTGTTGTCTGCGCCTTGTCACTCATGATGGCAATCTTTTGCCCCATGACATGATTTAAAAAAGTTGACTTCCCAACATTGGGACGTCCTAAAATGGCTACAAAGCCTGATTTAAAAGTCATAATTTCCTCTTACTGTTTAAAATAATAAATCCCAGATTCTTGGGAGAAAAATCAATGCGCCTGTTAAGGCTGCGAAAAGAGAGACCACTAATACCGCACCAGCCGCCATATCCTTGGCATTTTTAGCCAGCATAGAAAAGTGATAGTGACTGGCCAAATCTACCACATTTTCGATAGCAGAATTGATAATTTCAAAGGCTACTACCAAGAAAATGCTCAATAGGAGAAAGAGCCATTCGATTCGTGACACCTGAAAAACAAAACCTGCAAGAATGACTACAAGAGCCGTCACTGCATGTTTTCGCATATTGCGTTCTTCCTTGATAGCAGTAAAAATTCCTGTGATGGCAAATTCTAAACTGGCTATCAGGTCACGATTTTTCCATTTTCGTTTATTGTCTTGTGAGTCCATAGGCTGTCAAAATTTCTTCTTGTAAACCGAACATCTCCGCTTCTTCTTCTGGAGTGTAGTGATCATAGCCGTTGATATGTAAAAAGCCGTGTACTGCCAAGAAGCCCATCTCACGCTCAAAGCTGTGGCCATATTCCTCGGCCTGCTCATGAGCCTTATCAATAGAGATGAACAGTTCCCCAATATAGGCATCAAACTCAGACATCATCTCTGCCAATTCTGGATTGTCAAGCAAATCCTCTTCGTCAAAGGCAATATCCAACTCTGGTTTATACTCAAGACTGATGACATCTGTCGGACGGTCCGTGTCACGGTACTCCAAATTCAGTTCATGACTACGCTCATTAGTCACAAAGGTGACTGCCATTTCCTTGTCTTCTTTTCCTAATTTTTGGGCTGCAAATTCCAAAATTTCTTGGGTTTGTTGCAACATTTCTTTTGAAACTTGACCAGTTTCATCTACCATTTCAATATACATGTACTTCTCGTTTCTCTTTACTTGGCTTTATTATACCACATTTCCATGATTTTATTCTACCTTTTTGATATAATACTATGGAATACAATCACAAGGAGAGAACGATGTCATTTGACGGATTTTTTTTACATCATATGGTTGAGGAATTGCGAAGAGAGTTAGTGAATGGTCGCATTCAGAAAATCAATCAGCCTTTTGAACAAGAGTTGGTCTTGCAAATCCGCAGCAATCGCCAAAGCCATCGCCTGCTCCTTTCTGCCCATCCAGTTTTTGGACGCATTCAGCTGACCCAAACGACCTTTGAAAATCCAGCCCAACCCTCTACCTTTATCATGGTTTTAAGAAAATATTTGCAGGGTGCCCTGATTGAGTCGATTGAGCAAGTGGAAAATGACCGTATTGTGGAAATGACAGTTTCCAATAAAAACGAGATTGGAGACCATATTCAGGCTACCTTGATTATCGAAATCATGGGGAAACACAGTAATATTCTACTGGTTGATAAGAGCAGTCATAAAATTCTCGAAGTCATTAAACACGTCGGCTTTTCACAAAATAGCTACCGTACCTTGCTTCCTGGATCGACCTATATCGCTCCGCCAAGTACGGAATCTCTCAATCCTTTTACTATCAAGGATGAAAAGCTCTTTGAAATCCTACAAACACAGGAAACGACAGCTAAAAACCTTCAAAGCCTCTTTCAAGGTCTGGGACGTGATACGGCAAATGAATTGGAAAACATTCTGGTTAGTGATAAACTATCTACTTTCCGTAACTTTTTCAATCAAGAAACCAAGCCATGCTTGACTGAGACTTCCTTCAGTCCAATTCCTTTTGCAAATCAGGTGGGAGAGCCTTTTGCCAGTCTTTCTGATTTGCTGGACACCTACTATAAGGACAAGGCTGAGCGTGACCGTGTCAAACAACAAGCCAGTGAACTGATTCGTCGTGTTGAAAATGAACTTCAGAAAAACCGCCACAAACTCAAAAAACAGGAAAAAGAGTTACTGGCGACAGATAATGCTGAAGAATTTCGCCAAAAAGGAGAATTACTGACAACCTTCCTCCACCAAGTGCCTAACGACCAAGACCAGGTTATCCTAGACAACTACTACACCAACCAACCTATCACAATAGCTCTTGATAAGGCCTTGACTCCCAACCAGAATGCCCAACGCTATTTCAAACGTTACCAAAAACTCAAAGAAGCTGTCAAATACTTGACTGATCTGATTGAGGAAACCAAGGCAACCATTCTCTATCTGGAAAGTGTGGAAACTGTTCTCAACCAAGCTGGGTTGGAAGAAATCGCTGAAATCCGTGAAGAATTAATCCAAACTGGCTTTATCCGCAGAAGACAGCGGGAGAAAATCCAGAAACGCAAAAAACCAGAACAATATCTAGCAAGCGATGGCAAAACCATCATCTATGTCGGCCGCAACAACCTACAAAACGAGGAGCTAACCTTTAAAATTGCCCGCAAGGAGGAACTTTGGTTCCATGCCAAGGATATTCCTGGAAGCCATGTTGTCATCTCAGGCAATCTTGACCCATCTGATGAAGTCAAAACAGACGCGGCAGAACTGGCCGCCTACTTCTCTCAAGGTCGCCTGTCAAATCTGGTGCAGGTAGATATGATTGAAGTCAAGAAACTCAACAAACCAACTGGCGGAAAACCAGGCTTTGTCACTTACACAGGACAAAAGACCCTCCGTGTCACACCAGATCCAGAAAAAATCGCATCCATGAAAAAATCCTGATTTTACTTGAAATCAGGATTTTTAACTTATACTCAAATAATATTCATACTCAATGAAAATCAAAGAGCAAACTAGGAAGCTAGCCGCAGGCTGCTCAAAGCACTGCTTTTAGGTTGTAGATAAGACTGACAAAGTCAGCTCAAAACACTGTTTTGAGGTTGCAGATAGAACTGACAAAGTCAGTAACCATATATAATCCAAGGCAACTCTGACGTGGTTTAAAGAGATTTTCGAAGAAGAGTATCAATTATAGGATCAATCTTTGCCACCTAGCTTCTCGTTGATTTTCATCATCACACTAGCAATTTTTTCGCCCCAATAAGGGTCTGATGCATATTGCACATTCATACCTGACGCCTTGTTGCCAAGGAAAGTTCTGCCCCTATCGATATAATTTTCCTTAATCCACTTGGTTGCACCTAAAATTCCCTTATCCACATCATCAAATGTTTTAGCAGAAAGGTAAGGTGTCGTATCATAGGCTGTAATGCCAAAGAAATTGTTCTTATCTTTGGCAATCTTGCTACGTCCCCAGTCGCTTTCTAAGGCGCTATGAGCAAGGAGGTAGAGGGCATTGATATGGTAATGTTCTTCGGCTTCCTTAAAGGTAGCTCCCTTATTTTCCAAGAGGCTGTTATCAATATTTAACAAACTAAATACCTTATCCAAATCCTCAGCACTGTAATTTGTAGCCTCTGTCAAATCTTTGAAAAGGAAGGGATTTTCAAGGTTAAAATCATCAAAATGCAGTCCATCTGCCGAATAATATTTCTTACCTACTTCCATATCAGAAAGATGAGAAGCTACTGGAATGCTAGCATTCTGAGCTACATAGTGATAAAAACGGTGTCCATCACTCTCATAATAAGGGATAAAATCCTTACTAGTATCTAGCGCTTGTAAATCTTCTGTTTTCATGTAGCCTGACAAACCAGAAATAATAATAGCTAGGCGCTTGTCATCACTTTTTCTATCCTTATCTAGCCAGACAACACTACCTTGCGATATATAGGAGAGTTTTTCACCATCTGCATTATAGACATTTGCTGTGACAGGCACTACTTGATAATAAGCAGCATTTTCGTTTGTTGCTTTTTCTACAAGCCACTTTCCATCGCTTCCTAGCTGATGACCATCAATAATCTCGTTTTTTGCCATGTAACCGCCAGATTTGAAGTAATACCAGGCTTGACTTTTAGCATCGTATACCCATTCTTTCTCAGCCATTTTGCCATCAGATTTTAGATAAAACCATGACTCCTTATCCAAAATCCATTCATTGGCTGCCATATAGCCACCAGATTTTAGATAATAATAATAATGGCCATTTTCGAAAATCCATTCTTTATCAGCATGATTTCCATTTTCTTTGATATAAAACCAAGATTGGTATTGTTTGTCAAAAAGCCAACCTTGCTGTACTTTTGCCCCACTAGCATTCACATAAGCCTGCTCAATCCACTGACTAGTCAGCAAATAACCACCAGATTTGAAATAATAGTCTTTCCCTTTGATTTGGAGCCATTCTTTCTCTGCGTGTTGTCCATCTGCTTTGATATAAAACCAAGCGTCGTATTGAGAATCATAGACCCATTCTTCTATTACCTTGGCACCTGATGCACCGACATAGGAAGCTCCTAGCCAAGCGTTTCTTTTCATCTTTCCATTTTGGTCAAGATAATAGAAGGCTCCCTTATCTTCTACCCATTCTGATTTGGCCATATAACCCCCAGATTTGAGGTAAAAATAGTCGTCACCTTGTTTCAGCCATTCATTTTCAGCATAGTTGGTATCTTCTTTTATATAAAACCAAGATTGATAGTGAGCATCAAAAATCCACTCATTCGCTGCTGGACTACCATCAGCTTTTAGGTATTGTTTTCCTTGCCAAGTACCATCGCTGGCCAGTGCTCCTTCTGGTCTGGCTAAGAAAAATAGCAAAGCTAAAAAAACAAATCTCAATTTCTTCATAAACTTTCTTCCTCTGTTCTTTCCATTTTATTGTATCAAAATTCTCTATAATCAATATTACAAACTGATGAAAAATCAAGAACAGATTGATTGCAGTTTATCTCAGAGACTCTTTTACTTCCTTGCGGAGATTTTCCAGACTACTAATGCCGTACTTGTCCATAACCTTTGGTAGATTTTCGATGATATCAGGACAGGCATATGGATTGGTAAAGTTGGCTGTTCCAACTCCGATAGCAGAGGCTCCAGCCAGATACATTTCTAGGGCAGCTTCTGCCGAATCCACTCCTCCCATTCCAATGATAGGTAGGTCTGTTGTTTGGGCTACTTGACGGATGAGTTTGAGGGCTACTGGAAAGACTGCTGGACCAGACATTCCACCTGTTCCATTTGCCAAGATTGGTTTTCTAGTTTTGAGGTCAAAGCGCATACCAACTAGAGTATTGATCATGGTCAAGCCACTTGCTCCCGCATCTTCTGCAGCTTTTGCGACTGTGACGATATCCGTCACACTAGGAGTTAGTTTGACATAAACTGGCACATCAGAGGCTTCCACAGCTGCTTTCACCACATCATAAGCTAAATCTGGGTCTTGACCAATCAAAAGTCCATGATTACAGTGGTCAACATTGGGGCAAGAAATATTGAGCTCAATAGCCTTCACATTAGTTGCCTTGGAAATCCCATGAGAAACAGCCGCATACTCTTGTTTTGAAAAACCAGCTACATTGGCAATAATAGGAAGATTTGGATATTCTCTTTCCAACCAAGGTAGCTTTTCAGCCAAAACAACCTCCAAACCAGGATTTTGCAAGCCGATTGCATTAAGCATACCAGCGGGTGTTTCTGCCACTCTTGGAGTTGGATTTCCAAAACGGGCTTCAAGGGTTGTCGCCTTAATCATAATAGAACCTAAAAGGTCTAAATCATAATACTTGGCATACTCTTGTCCAAAACCAAAACAGCCTGAGGCTGGAATAATCGGATTTTTCAAATCCAAGCCTGGTAGAGAAACTTGTAAACGATTTGTAGTCATAATTTTCTCCTTATAATACAACTGTTCCTGTGCGGAAAACAGGGCCATCTTCACAGACGCGTTGGCTGACCGTCTCGCTTTCTGGCACTTTTAGGACGCAGGCATAGCAAGCCCCCATCCCACAAGCCATACGAGATTCCAGAGATAAATAGGCTCTTGGGTGGTCATAAAAGGTTTGATTGATATACTTCATCATTCCAGGCGCCCCACATGAGTAAACAGCATCAAATTGATTGTCTAAATCCTTGATAACAACGGAAACATTTCCTTTAATGCCATAAGAACCATCATCTGTCGTTACAAATACCTGCCCATATTGAGCTAATTCCGTCTCTAAAATAACAGCATCCTTATTAGCAAAACCAAGAACTGTCACTACTTTCACACCACGCGCACGCAATTCCTTGGCTACTTCAAGTAAGGGCGGAACACCAATCCCCCCACCAACAAGGAGAACCTGGCTCTGCTCATCAAGGTCAGACAAGTCAAAACCATTTCCCTGAGGCCCCATCACATCAAGAGTATCTCCCTGACTTAAGGTTGAGAAAATAGCTGTCCCAGCTCCTTCAATCCGGTAAATGAGATGACACTGCTTGTTAACCTTATCAATAGATGAAATTGAAATAGGACGACGCAAAAGATGGGCATCATCAGGCACGCGCAGATGTAGAAATTGACCTGCTCGCATGGCTTCAACCATTTCCCCTTCTAGGACTAATTCAAAGATTGCTGGCGCGATTTCCTCCTGTGCAACCACCTTCATGGTCTCCAAACGAATTGCACCCAAACGTTTCTTACATGTGGGATTCATGACTTTTCCTCCTTAATTTTTAAGGGGATCAGACAAAGAAAAGACCTTGCTAGTGCAAGGCCTCAGTTAAAATCGTACAACACAAGAGAGCACACTCAAAAAGTCTCCTCTAGAAAATTGTACTATTCTTTTATCTGACACCTTGTGAGTCTCTCTGGACTCCCCTTAAAGGTTAAATTTTTACTAGTATACTCTTTCAGCTAAAAAAAGTCAAGTAGAAAACGAACATTCTACTTGACCTCACGAGATTATTTTTCACGAATGACTTCTACCTTGTAGCCATCAGGGTCTTTGACAAAGTAATAGTTAGGCGCAGTTCCTGGTAGGCCATTTGGCTCAGTAACTTCATAACCTTTGGCACTATGCTCTTGATGAAGTGCCTCAAGATCAGGTGTACTGAGGGCGATATGGGCAAACCCATCTCCAACCACATAAGGACCATGATCGTAGTTATAAGTCAACTCCAACTCATAGTCGTCACCCTCAAGACCTAGATAGACAATCGTGAAGGCATGGTCTGGAAAATCTCTGCGACGCAATTCTTTAAATCCAAAAGCATCTTGATAAAATGCAATTGATTTTTCAAGATTTTCTACTCGCAAGCAAGTATGTAGCATTTTTGAAGCCATATTTTTCTCCTTTATTTTTAAAAAGACTGGGACAATCCTGTTCCAGTCTTATCAGTTATTATTTACCAAGTTTTGCTTTCGCTGCATCTGCAAGAGCTGTGAAAGCTGCTGCATCGTTAACAGCCAAGTCAGCAAGCATTTTACGGTTAACTTCGATCTCAGCCAATTTCAAACCATGCATCAATTGTGAGTATGAAAGTCCGTTCATACGAGCTGCCGCATTGATACGAGTGATCCACAATTTGCGGAAGTCACGTTTTTTCTGACGACGGTCACGGTATGCATAGTAGTAAGAGTTCATTACTTGTTCTTTTGCAGTACGGAACAAGATGTGTTTAGCTCCATAGTAACCTTTTGCTAATTTAAGAATACGTTTACGACGTTTGCGTGATACAACGCCACCTTTAACACGTGCCATGTTTTATTTCCTCCAAATATTTCCTAGAATTGTTTACTTACAGTCATGCTATTATTTCAAGCGAGTAAGCATTGCTTTGATACGTTTGTAATCTCCTGAATGCACCATAGATGCTTTACGAAGATGACGACGTTGTTTCTTAGTTTTTCCGTGGAAACGGTGAGAAGTGTAAGCACGGAAACGTTTAAGTCCACCAGAACCTGTACGTTTGAAACGTTTAGCTGATGCGCGGTGTGTTTTTTGTTTTGGCATGATTTTTTCTCCTTTATTTAACTTTCTGACAATTATTTTTTGTCAGTCGCTGGCGCCAATTGCATGAACATTTGACGTCCATCCATTTTAGCACGTTGTTCGATGATGGCAATATCTTGAGTTGCTTCAGCAAACTCGGCTAAAACTTTTGCACCAATCTCTTTATGGGTAATCATACGACCCTTAAAGCGAATAGATACCTTAACTTTATTTCCTTTTTCAAGGAATTTGCGTGCATTGCGAAGTTTTGTATCAAAGTCACCCTTGTCAATAGTTGGACTTAGACGAACTTCTTTCACAGTAACAACACTTTGTTTTTTACGTTGTTCTTTTTGCTTCTTCTGGTACTCAAATTTGAACTTACCGTAGTCCATAATTTTTGCAACAGGCGGTTTGGCTTGGGGTTGAATCAATACTAGGTCAACATTAGCGTTATCAGCCAAAGCTTGCGCTTCACTGAGTGGCTTGATGCCTAGCTGTTCTCCTTCAAGACCAATCAAGCGAACTTCACGTACACGAATCTCATCATTGATGAATAAGTCTTGCTTTGCTATGGTTTTCACCTCTTTTGTTTTATTAGAGAAAAACAATAGCGGACCCGTAAATATACAAGCCCGCACGTTATGATAGCGTTTCTTAGAAACTTTTCATCCGTAGGGCCAGGCAACTTGATGTCACAAGGCGAGAAGCTCTCACTTCTGCTTTTCTCAACTTTTATATGATACCAAGTTTTCTAGCCCTTGTCAAGATAAAAAGTTATTTTTTTGAAAAGTTTGTGTTTGTATTTTGCCTTGGTTTCCTCATCAAAAAGAGAGAATCAAGTTGATTCCCTCTCTGTATTAGTTTTTCCACACCTTCCCTATGGGAATGCTAAAACCTATTAAAAACTTCCTTTTTACGCGCACTTCCCCATCTTTCGATAAATAGAATCCCCACTAACAAAAGGATAATCAAGCAAGGAAGTAAGACCAGCCCCATGCTCCAATTTAGATTGACATTATCAATCTGCTTAGGTAATCTTCCAGACAAAATATCCACTGAACGCAAGTAAGTAAAGGGAATCAGATGTGCAATCCTCTGAAGAGGCTGGATCGTTTGGATACCAAACAATAAGCCAACAATCCCAATGAGGGAAAGGAAGAGAACAGGCATTTTTTGCTTGAAAAAGTAAGCAATCAAGTAGACGACTTCCACAATGACGATAAAGGCTAAGAAAGCTAAGAGCAAGCTAGGAAATAACACATCCTGTATTTTTCCAATAGTTACCTCTTGATTCGTTAAGCTATAGATTGGGTAGGGATAATCTAACTGTCCAAAACCACTTATCAGACTTCCCGCTAAAAAAGAAAATCCACAGATTCCGATAAACAGCACGGTTACATAACTCATCCCAACTCCAAGAGAGGACATGGCAAATGTCACTTTTGAAAAAGGATATAACTGAGCTGTATCGAGATTATTTTGATATCTTTCTGCGAACAGTTGTGTCAACATAAAAATAATAGTAATCACAAACAAGCTTGGGATGATAACCTCTAAAATCCAGACAATCTGATCAATCCCGTGGGTCGGATAATCTAAATTGTGCGCTTTTATGTTCAAGGGATACAGGGCTTGGTAAATCTTTCGTTGGCGGTCAACCGCCATTTTTAATTCAGAGTTAGAAGTCGGTTCATTTGACATAACTTCATAATTCTTCTCTTCATCTTGCCACTGCAAATAGTAGGCTTCTTTCCAGCGCCCTTCTTTTAATAAAGTCAGAATTTCTGTCTTTCGCTTCAAAAGATTTTTTTGCAAGTCTAAATTACTTTTTGCAAACTGGTATTCTTCCGAGCTGGTATCAGACATTTGAGAGAGTTTCGCTTCATTTTCATTGATAGCTCTCTCATTCGCTACAAGATGGGCATCCAACCTAGTCTCCAAGCTGACTGAGTTTGCAGTCTGACTATTGAAATAAAAGGTAACACCGAGTCCAGATGCAAATAAAAATAAGATAATCCAGTTTAAGCGACTTTTGAAAACTTTCTTTAACAAAAATAGGCTAATATATTTCATAACGGAACCTCTTCTATCTTCCCCTGATGAATGGTTACCATGCTATCGCAAATCTCCACTAACTCCTCTTTGTAGTGGGAACTCAAAAGAACCAGCTGTTCTTGTCTATCGATTTCTGCCAGCCTATTAAAAAATTTCTTCCGATAATACTCA